>CAYYBL010000005.1:39114-46031 GCA_964470175.1 uncultured Lachnospiraceae bacterium
TATATAGAAGGTATGTACAATCTCCCTATAAAGAATATCATAGAATATGAAAAAGTACTCACGGTGGAAGAAGCTATTGCAAGGTCGAATGACAAGGAAAACAATTTTTCAAATCAAATAACTGAGGAAGCAAGTAAAGGATTTTTCAAGAAGAAAAAATCTAGCCTGGTAGATATAATAGATGAAAAACCTAAAAAGGTTAAAAATCAGATTTTAAATAGAAGAATAAAATAAATGTTTAAATAAAAAAAAGAGTCAATTTCAATTTTTTGAAATTGACTTGATTTTTCTCTAGATTGTTTAAAAAATGATAATGATTTTCGATTATTACGTAAACAACCAATAAAATAATATAAAAATAAGATAAAAATGTAACACAAATATAATAATGACTGTACAATTTAAAATTATTGGCATACAAAGTATTTGACAAAAAGTGTATCTTTTCAAAAACAAAAATAAATGATATAAATATTTTACTGAAAAATAAAAATGATTACTATTTTAAGAAAAGGAACTAAAATGAACATATGTTTTGGAGGGATGCAAAAATTATCGTTACTAGATTTTCCAGGAGGAAAAGTTTGTAGTGTTCTCTTTACATCAGGATGCAACATGAGATGTCCATTTTGTCATAATTTTGAACTTGTTCAAGATAAATCTATAACAATTGATTATGATGAAGTAGTTGGATACTTGGTAAAAAGAAAAAATATGATTGATGGAATAACTATTTCTGGTGGAGAGCCAACTATCTATAAAGATTTGCCTGATTTTATAAAATATATAAAAGACAGGACTGATCTTGAAATTAAACTAGATACAAATGGAACAAATCCAAATATGATAAAGAAGTTAATACAAGAAAAATATGTTGATTATATTGCAATGGATATAAAAAATGATTTTTCTAATTATTCCAAGATAACAGGAATAGAAAATTTTGATGTTTCAGCTGTTAAGGAAAGTATCAAAATTATCGAAAAAGATATGAAAGAATATGAATTTAGAACTACGATAATGAAATCATATCATAATATACAAAATATAGAAAAAATAGTTAGTTCTATAGATAAAAATTCGAATTATTATATGCAACAGTATGTGATGAGTGAAAATGTTCCAGATAAAAATATAATAGGATATACAGATGATGAATTAAAAGAAATGTATAAAGAAATTAATTCAAATCATCCAAATGTTCATTTAAGAGGTATAAAATAGTATACAAATGTTTGTGGGAGGTACTAAATGTATAAAGTAAGAAAAAGAAATGGAAAGATCGTAAAATTTGAGCTTGAGAAAATAAAAAATGCGCTTCAAAGAGCTATTGAAGCAACAAATGCACCTATTGAAGAAGATGTAGTTGATTTTATGGCATTAAAAGTTACTGCTGATTTTGCAAGTAAAGTTGAAAATGATGTTATAAATGTTGAAGACATTCAAGATAGTTGTGAAAATGTTTTAGGAAAATCTGGGTATCAAGATGCTGCAAAAGCATTTATATTATATAGAAAAATACATGAAAATCAAAGAAATGTTGAATCTACAATGCTTGATTACAAAAAAATTGTAGATAGCTATATAAATGTTTCAGACTGGAGAGTAAAAGAGAATTCAACTGTTACATATTCAATAGGAGGACTTATTTTAAGCAACTCTGGAGCTATTACAGCAAATTATTGGCTTAGCCAAATATATGACAAAGAGATTGCGGATGCTCATAGAAATGCCGATATGCATATACATGACTTATCAATGCTTACAGGATATTGTGCTGGATGGAGCTTAAAACAACTTATACAAGAAGGATTGGGAGGTGTAACGGGAAAGATTACATCATCACCAGCAAGACATTTAAGTACCCTATGCAATCAAATGGTAAACTTTTTAGGAATAATGCAAAATGAATGGGCCGGAGCTCAAGCTTTTTCTTCATTTGATACATATTTAGCACCATTCGTAAAAGTAGATAATTTAAGTTATAAACAAGTTAAGCAATGTATACAATCATTTGTATATGGAGTAAATACACCATCAAGATGGGGAACACAAGCTCCATTTACAAATATCACATTAGATTGGACTGTTCCAAATGATTTAGCAAATCTAAATGCATTGGTTGGCGGAAAAGAAATGGACTTCAAATATAAGGATTGCAAGAATGAAATGGACATGATAAATAAAGCCTTTATAGAAGTTATGATTGAAGGAGATGCAAATGGAAGAGGATTCCAGTATCCTATACCAACATATTCTATTACAAGTAATTTTGATTGGAGCGAAACAGAAAACAATAAATTATTATTTGAGATGACTGCAAAATATGGTACTCCTTATTTCTCAAATTATATTAATTCTGATATGGAACCTTCTGATGTTAGAAGTATGTGCTGCAGACTTAGACTTGATTTAAGAGAACTTAGAAAAAAATCAGGTGGATTCTTTGGAAGTGGTGAATCTACAGGATCTGTAGGAGTTGTTACTATAAACATACCAAGGATTGCATATCTTGCAGAAAATGAAAAAGATTTCTATACAAAGCTTGAAAAATTAATGAATATTGCAGCAAGAAGTTTGAAAGTAAAGAGAAATGTTATATCAAAACTATTGGAAGCTGGATTATATCCATATACAAAAAGATACTTAGGTACATTTAATAATCACTTCTCAACTATAGGACTTGTAGGAATGAATGAAGCAGGTTTAAACGCAAAGTGGCTTAAGAAGGATCTAACAAATAAAGAAACACAAAGATTTGCAAAAGATGTACTTAATTTCATGAGAAATAAACTTTCAGATTATCAAGAGGAATATGGAGATTTATACAACCTTGAAGCTACTCCAGCAGAATCAACAGCATATAGACTAGCAAAACATGATAAAGAAAGATATCCAGAAATCATTACGGCAAATGAAAAAGATGGTGTTCCATATTATACAAACTCATCACATTTGCCAGTAGGATATACAGATGATATATTTGAAGCATTAGATATACAAGATGAACTTCAAACTTTATATACATCTGGTACAGTTTTCCATACATTCTTAGGTGAAAGAATAGAAGATTGGAAAGCATGTAGTAATTTGGTTAGAAAGATTGCTGAAAACTATAAATTACCATATTATACAATGTCTCCTACATATTCAATTTGTAAAGAGCATGGATATATATCTGGTGAAACTTATGAATGTCCTATATGCCATAAGGAAACAGAAGTATATAGTAGAATTACGGGATATTATAGACCTCTAAAGAATTGGAATGATGGAAAAGCTAGAGAATTTAAAGACAGAAAAGAATATGATATGAAAAATATCTTTGATAAAAAAGACCAAAATAAGGAATGTGATGAACCAGTTAAATATTCAGATGTTTCTACTAAAATATCAATAGATAACTCGAATCAAGAAGAGAAAAAAGTTGAGTCAAGAGAAAGCGCAAGTACTAACGACAAAGTACTATTATTTGGAAGGAAGACATGTCCAAATTGTAAAATGGCAGATATGCTTCTTACAAAGGCTGGAGTTGAATTCGAAAAGATAGATGCTGAAGAAAATGTTGAACTAACAAAGGCATATGGAATAAAGACTGCTCCAACACTTATTATTTCAAAGAATGGTGATAATAAAACAATAGTAAATTTATCAAACATCAAAGGTGTAATTGATGAATTAAAATAGTTTAGGAGATAGAATATGGCAAATACAATATACGATTCAGTAATAATAGGTGCAGGACCTGCGGGAATGACTGCTGCAATATATTTATTAAGAGCTGGAAAAAAAGTAATGATACTTGAAAAATCAACAATTGGAGGAGGCATCACATCTACTCCAATTATTGAAAATTATCCTGGATTTGAAAAAATATCTGGGGAAGATTTTGCAGATAATTTATATAATCAGGTATCAAACTTTGGTGGCGAAATAGAAGTTTGGGAAGTAAATAAAATTTCTAAAGATACTTCAGACAATAAAATTTGGAAAATTGATACCGATGGGCCAAGTTTTTATGGAAAGAGTGTAATTATTGCTACAGGTACAGAATATAGAAAATTAGGATTAGAAAATGAAGAAAATCTTATTGGACATGGAATATGTTTCTGTGTTACATGTGATGGAGCATTTTATAAAGATCAGACTGTTGCTGTAATTGGAGGAGGTAATTCAGCTGTAACTAATGGTATAGAGCTCGCAAAAATTGCCAAAAAAGTAATTATGGTTCAGAATCTAGAGGATCTTACATGTGAAAATGTACTAAAAGAAAAACTTAAGTCATTTGATAATGTTGAGATCATATGTAATGCAACAGTGAAAAAGCTAATAGGAGATGACGAACTAAAGGGAATAGACATAGAAATATCAAATACAAATGAAGAAAGAAAAATTGATGTTGATGGAATGTTTATTTCTATAGGATTGGTGCCTTCTTCTAAATTTGTAAAAGATTTTGTTGATTTAAATAAATATAATTATATAGAAGCCAAGGAAGATTGCAATACTAATATAGATGGAATTTTTGCTGCAGGAGATGTTAGAAATAAAGCATATCATCAAATTACAACATCTACATCAGATGGTACAGTTGCAGCACTGGAGGCAATAAAGTATTTAGATAAATAGAAATAAAAAGAAGATTTGAAATAAAATCTTCTTTTTTTTATTTTGATGAAACCCTTATAAAATAAAGCCTTTGACCAATACCAAACACAATCTTTTTTTGTGATTTTTAAAAAAATTTAAAAAAATACTTTACAAATGAAAAACAGGGTGCTATAATACGGAGCAAGTTAAGTAAATAAATTGTTATTTACATTCTTATTCTAAGAGAATAAATGCAGTTCAGCATTTATTATTTCCAAAAATAAAAATTAAATATTGTTTTTTAAGTATTTATGTTTCCCCAATAGCATAAGTTATTTAAGTAAAAACTTGTAAAATTATGATAGTTTGTTTTACGCCCCTAAAATAAAATCATATCTATTTTAAAATGTAAATTACAATTTTTTACTTAACGAATTTTATATAAAGGAGGTATGAATGAGACAAAAGAAGAAGGTGGTAAGTGTGATTGTTGCACTTATGCTACTTTTAGCTATTTTTGTAGCTGGATTCACTTTTGCAAGATATTATAAGAAAGTTGAAACATCAGCACAAGGTACAATAGCTAGATGGTCATTTGGTTCCAGAAACGAAAATACTACAATCAGATTATCAGATGAGAAACTTGCTCCTGGTAAAAATGGAAGTTTTGAAATTGATGTTGATGCTACTGATTCTGAAGTGGGAGTTGACTATGAAGTCCTTGTTACTAAATCTCAAAATATTCCAAGAAACATGAAATTTTCAGCAATTATTTATGACAAAAACAACAATGAAATTTCAAGTTCAAGTGAATATGATACATTTGAAAGTTTAGCAACAAATGAATTAAAAGGAAATATCCCAGTAAATGAAGGAAATCAAAGTAGAAGAATTGTAGTAAATTGGAATTGGCCATTTAATGAAGATGATGAAACAAGTACTGACAACGAAGATGGTACATATTCTGTAGATGAAAACGGAGTTTCATCACTTGAAAGCTTGTTTAATATAGAAATTATAGGTAGACAAGCAAGATAATATCTTAAAAAGATATTGATACCTTTCTATAGGAAAGAGTTAAAACAATTAATAATTTTCTTATTAATTAAAATCCTTTAAAACTTTATATTATGTAGGGAGCATAAAAGCTCTCTACTAAGAATAGATAGAACTATTTTTAGTAGAAAGCTTTTAGAAGGAGTAGATACTTGAAAAAAATTTTTGAATTTTTAAATAATATAATAATATTGATTTTGGCATTGATAATTATTTCGATCATATACTCAAGGTATGTAAAGGAAGATCCGATTATTAGTATATTTGGAAAGTCATTTTTAGTAGTTACTACAGGAAGTATGAAGCCAGAAATTAATCCATGTGATTTGATAATAATTTCAAAAGAAAAGGATTATAGAGTAAATGATGTTGTTACATATTTTGATGAAGGTATATGTATTACACATAGGATAATAAAAATAGATGAAGAAGGCATAGTGTGTAAGGGAGATGCAAATAATATAGAAGATGATTATATTGAAATGAGTATGATTCAAGGAAAAGTTATTTTCAAATCAAAGATATTAGGAATATTTGCATTATACATGCTAAAACCTGTCACAGTTATATATTTTATAGTACTTATCTTACATACAATATTTACTATAATTAAAAACAAAGAAGGAGAAGTCATAGATGAGAATTCGAAGTAAACTTTTTATTTTAATATTTTTTATAATTATTATTATTATTTTACTAGGAAATATTGTATTTGCCAGGTATTATAAAAAAATCACAGATATACAAAATAATTTTTCCATTTCGGAACCAATATTTAAAATAGAAAAACTAAGTGATTATGCTTTATTTAATGATTATAATAAATATTCTGGAAATAAAGAATACTTTTTTAAAGTAAAAAATTACGAAGTAGAGGAAGGTGTAAAAAGAGTTTCAGAAGTTAATTTCTTCTACACTATAAAAATTATTAATTCAAATAATTATTTTCCTATAAGATGTGAATTATACGATGTAGATACAAATACTCTCATATTAAGAGATACAATACTAACTGAAAAAATATTTGTTGCAAAAGATATAGAATATGAAAAAAATTATAAATTAAGTGTTGTTTGGGATGATGAAAAAGAAATATCTGGAGATAGGGCAAATGTCGATGTTGAGGTAAATGCATATCAAAGCAAAACCTAAAGAAAGGAATATATGATAAAACTTCTAAAAGGTAAATACAAAAAAATAGATAAACTAACAATTATAAAGATATTAATTCTTATCATTTTAATACTAATTATTATGATTCTTAGTTTTAA
>CAYYBL010000006.1:0-44144 GCA_964470175.1 uncultured Lachnospiraceae bacterium
GGGCACAAATTTGGAAAAAGCGGTGAAGACCTCATAATTAAAGTGCCTATAGGTACCATTTTAAAAGATGCTGAAACAGGGAAAATTATTGTAGATATGTCTAAAAAAGGACAGAAAGAGCTTGTACTTAAAGGTGGAAGAGGAGGAAAAGGAAACTCTCACTTTGCTACTTCTACTAGACAAGCACCTAGATTTGCTATAGATGGAGAAAAAGGCAAAGAAAAAGAAGTTATATTAGAATTAAAACTTTTAGCAGATGTTGGTTTAATAGGTTTTCCAAATGTTGGGAAATCAACAATACTTTCAAGAGTGACAAATGCTACACCCAAAATTGCAGACTATCATTTTACAACGATAAATCCAAACCTTGGTGTAGTAAAGACAGAGTATGGTGAAACATTTGTAATGGCTGATATACCAGGTATTATTGAAGGGGCTAGTGAAGGCGTCGGACTTGGAATACAGTTTTTAAAACATATTGAAAGAACTAGGCTTTTACTTCATGTAATAGATGTATCTGGATCAGAAGGTAGAGATCCTGTAGAGGATTTTCATAAAATAAATACTGAATTAAAAAAATATAGTGATAAACTTGCGAGTAGAAAACAAATAATAGTTGCCAATAAGATAGATAGTATGCAAGATGAAAATAATATAGTAGAATTAAAAAAACTTGCAAAAGAAAATGAAATGGAAGTATTTGAAATATCTGCAGTTACAGGACAGGGATTAGCTACACTTTTTAATCACGTGGCAGATGTATTAAAAACTCTTCCAAAAGAAGAGATAATAGACATAGAAGATAGGGTCATTTATACTCTTGATGATGATAAAGATGAATTTAGTATAGAAAAAAGACAAGTAGGTGATGAAGCTGAATTTTATGTTTCGGGTCCAGCTATTGAAAGACTGATGGGAAGAGTAAATAATGGAGATAATGAGTCTTTTCATTTTTTAGAAAAAATGCTTGAAAATTTAGGTATAAATGAGGCTCTTAGAAAAAGAAACATAAAAGAAGGAGATACTGTAAAGCTTTTAGAATGGGAATTTACATGGTATGAATAAATGTGCAAAAATATGTTTGACAAATAAATGTTTAAATGATAAAATTACCTTGAAATTTAAGAAAGGATACTGATGTATGAGAAGAAAAGATCCAAATGTATTAAATAAAAGGGAAAAAGCTATTTTAAAGTTTATAGAAAAGCAAATTGATGAAAATGGTTATCCACCATCTGTAAGAGAGATTGGAAAAGCAGTAGGACTTAAGTCTACAGCTACTGTTCATGGATATTTAAATACTCTTTCAGATCGAGGATATATCCAAAAAGAGTCACAAAAAGGTAGAACACTTAAGCTATTGAAAGGTATGAAGAAGCAAAATAAAGAAAAAGATTTTTCTGACAAAGAAGCTTATAGTTCAAAAGAAATGATTGAGGTTCCTTTAGTAGGTAAGATTACAGCTGGTGCACCAATTTTAGCAGTAGAAAATATTACAGACACTATTCCAATACCACTTGATTTTACAGGGGTTGGCGAGACATTTATGCTTACAGTAAGAGGCGAGAGTATGATAGAAGCTGGTATATTAAATGGAGATTATATACTAGTAAAAAAACAAAATGTTGCTACAAATGGAGAAATAGTGGTAGCACTTATAGGTGATGAAGCTACAGTAAAGACATTTTATAAAGAAAAAGATCATGTAAGACTTCAGCCAGAAAACTCTACCATGGATCCGATTATTGTTCCAACATGTGATATATTAGGAAAAGTTATAGGAGTATTTAGAAAAATAAAATAGTATAAAATAATGTATAAGTCCAGTTATCTGGACTTATTTTTTTGTAATCAAAATGTTAAATAAAAAACACTAAAATTAAATATACATTTTAATATACAAAGATTATAATAATGCATATAAATAAGTATAAATGACATTGAGGGGAGAGGTTTTATGAAACTTAAAAATGTACTAATAATATGTGCTATTATTTTAGCTGTTATTGTAGGAGTTTTGATGTGGTCTAATAGCAAACAGCAAAATGTATCTACAACGGCTGGAAGTAATGAACTATTGGAAAATAGTGATGAAGAAATAGGCACACAAATTACAATTACTAGCAATATGAGTGCCGGCATAAAAGAGTTATATATAAAAGAGGTTGGAGAGGGTGCACCATGGTATGAGTATTTAAATGGTGATGTTGTAGATGGATACACATCAATAATACTTGTACTTGACGATTATTCATCTTCAAAAAAATGGAAATTCAAAGTTGTGGATGAGTATGGGATAGTTTATGAATTTAATGAAGAATATGGTTCAGATATTATTTTTGATGGCGCAAATCTTTCTATGCAAAGGTATATGACGGAAGATCAAATTCAAAAGATAAAAAATGGAGAGAATATCTCATTAGATAATATACTTGAGCTTAAAAAAGTTGAAAAAGAAAATACGGATGAATAGATATAAGGAGGATAAAATGAAAAACAAAATAATATCGCTAGTGCTTATATTTATGCTTCTATTTGGCGCATGTGGACATTTGATTGAAAATGTCTATGCTACAGCAGGAGCAGAGACACTTGCAGATCAAGTGTTAATAATTGGAAAAAATGCTGAGGCAATTAGTTCTGATTTTAAGAAAATTGTAAATAATGAACTTTGCTCATGTGATGTAGCTGGAATTGAAGTATACAATGATAAGTATGGGTCTGTGAGTTCATATTCTGATTTTAAAGATGACTCAAAAGAATATAATTATGTATTCTTAGTACCAGGTACGGTTCGTAAGTCAGAAAATAGTGAACAATATGAAGTTGTTGATGCAACAACTATTCAAAATGATAAAAAGATATTTGAAGATACTAATAAATATAAACACTATTATACTGTAACACCAGTACATGATAAAACAGATGTTGAAAGTTTAGATACTGCAGCTACTTCTTTTGAAGTTAGAAGTATGATAAATAAATTTAAGGAAAAAAATCCAGATAAGAAAGTAGAGTTTTATGCTACTAATAGTACAAATAATACGTCACTTACGAGTGCAGGTTCTTTAATTTACGCTGCTAGTATGTATGCAAAGATGCTTAAAGATAGTAATGTAAAGGTTCAAGAGTCAACTAAAGATGTTTTTAGTAACTATAATTCAAAGAACCATGAAGGCTTAAGTGATGATGAATACAAGGCAATATTGGATAGTGTAGCTACTTTCTTTGGACTTGTAAATGAAGAAACAGATAGAGCAGACAATAGGAATAATACTAACACTAATACAAGTACTAATACAGTAAACAATACTACACCTGTTAATAATACTACGCCTGTAAATAATACCACACCTGCTGATAATACTCCAGAAGAGCCAGATGATGATGGAGTTGTAGGTGAGGTTCATTATTCATCTAAGGTTGTTTATTCTCCTGAAATGGCATGTTCATTAACAAATAAAAACAAAGTATATGTATATGTATATGATTTTAACTCAAGAGATAATAGTGATAAATACGGAATGGAAGAAGAAAATGGAGAAGCAAACAATTACTTAAAGATTAAAGGCACTACAAGAAATGATGCAGTATCTAGAAGATATGTAAAAAGTAGTGGAGATACAGATATTTTGCTAGCAGATCATGGTGCATATTATTTATATACAGTTGATTCTAGTAAAATTGGCAAAGAAACAGAGTTTGAAGTTGCAGGTAGAAATAAATCAGGTAATACATATCATGAGACATTTAAAATAACAAAAAGAGATGAGAAGAAGAATGATAATTGGTATAGATTGAGTAGAGCACCAAGAGTAGTTACTAATCTTTTGGGAAGCGAGTCAAGCTATACTACAAGATTTAAATTAACTGACTATTCTGGACTTCGTTCTGATGAAAAAGGTGCTCTTAAAGTTTATACTGTGCCTTTAACAAGAAGTAGTAGTAGTGTAGAAATAAGAACAATATTAACTAAGGATCTTGTAAATTTAAGATATTCAGATAGTGCTAAAACTATAATTAACTATGGAGAGACAAAAGAAACAAATGTAGATTCATTTTTGAGTGAAAAATGTAGGATTGAAAATAATGGAAAATATGAATACTACTTTTCACTAAGTAGTTTTGATAAATATGGTTTTAATGCTGAAAGGCAAATAAAATTCATAAATATTGAAAAAGCACAAGATGGAAACGATGCAGATGATGGAAATGATGAAAATAATCAACCTGAACAAGGTAAGCTAAAGACTAAATATCCAGACAGCAACAAAGTATATCTATACAAACAAGTTAATTCATATCCAAAACTTGGATTAGGGAGTACTAGTGATACAGGAAGATTCATGATTACATTTAGTGATGGAAATGGTATAGATGAAAGTAGTTTTAAACTTTATTTTGGAACTACTAAAAATAAGGGAGTAGAACTAAAAAAAGGTAGTGATTACACACTAGACTACAATAAGAGCGAAAAGAAGCTTTATGTTTCTATAAAGAAATCAAAAAAAGATACTTATGAGGTTTCTTCAGGTGGATTAACATACTTTTATGTTGAAGTAAATGATGCAAGTGATGCTAAGCAGTATTACAAAGGAGATTTTTCAGTTAAACTTGATGAAAAAGGTGATGTCAAAATGAATAAGGCTCCTGATACTGTTTATCCAGTAACTATAAAAAATGATAAGGGTAAGTTTGAATCAAAGAAAATAGCATTTCGTTGCAATGATAGTACTGGAATATCTAATTTATATTTGAAAAAAGCAACTGGAGATGAATATATAGGATCAAAGGGTAAAACTGGTTGGTCTGGAACAGATGAAAAGGACTGGAGAGATATAATAGAAATTACCAGTGATAAGAAAAATGTAAAAGATGGAATTACAACTTTTGAAAAGTTAAGTGATTTGAAAAGTGCAAAGACTGAAAAACATAAATACAGAGTTGCGATTAAAACCAAAGACAAGAATGGTGTTTACTCGTTTGTATCAACAACGATAGATACTTCGTATGTAAAGAAAATGGATTCATCTGAAAATTGGCAAAAAATAGTAAGTAGTGATGATGCAGAAGATCATTCATCTGGTTCTGATAATGATCAATCTGGTAATGGCACTAACGGCGATGGCAGTAACAATGGTAGTAACCACGGTGGTAACGATGGTGGTAACTACGGTGGTAACGATGGTGGTAACCATGGTGGTAATGATGGTGGTAACCACGGTGGTAACGATAATGATACTGAAACACCAAGTAATGATACTGAAACACCAGGTGGTACTAATAAAAATGAAAAGGATAACGAAACACCAGGTGGTGAAGGTGAAGGAGAAGAATGTGAACATGATTGGGAAGTAAAATCTGTTTCCCCAGTACCTGGAGCACCTTCTAGTACAAATCAATTTCTTGTTACGAGACAGTGTACAAAATGTGGTGAAATATCAACCTATACACGTACAAAAGGAAATGTACCTACAGAGGATTGTCTCCATCCAGAAATTTATCGTACAGTATCTCATTATCATCGAACGAATACTGATACTGGTGAAGAGGAATATTTTGAAGATGAAATATGTACATTATGTGGACTTGTTATAGAAACTAGAAACATGGTAAAGGCAAATTGTCCAGTATGTAAAGGTGGACCAGTACATGAAAACGATCAAGATAGTTTTCATGTGTATGTCGGTACAGGAAATCCATGTGAATATATAAAGAGATGGCATTGTAAGATTTGTTCAAATCAGAGCGATGAGCCAGATTTATATTATAAACATGAAGCCATGAAGACTGCTAAATGGGAATGCGAATACACATATAGACAGTATAATGAGAACATTCATACTAAAAATGGTGCTAAGATTTCTGATACAACGACTCATGTTGAAGTTCCTATGGGACCATTTACTGTTGCTAATGTGAGTTTTTGTTCACATTGTGGATATTTGATAAAAGCTCATCAGGTGAATCCGAATATACATAAACGACAAGATACAATATATGAAAGAAATACGATTGGACCGACATATATGGGCGGTGGTGAGTATACGACTGTAATAAAGTGGAAAGGAGATTTTATTACCTCAAAGACATTCTTGTACAGTGAAACAATATCAAGTAATGGACGTTCAGTTGGTTATGTAAAGAATGGTATTATTAATATGAAATATGATCCTGATACAAAAGATTCAATTGAAGCATATCTTAAAGGCTTGGGGTATAATAAAAAACCGTAATTTATACGGATAATGGAATGCATGCAATTGGTAATTGTTGCAGTTCAAAGTCAAATATTGGGATGACAATTCTCAGATGAGTTGTCATCTCTTTTTTTGAAAATTATTATTAATTATTCTAAATCAGGTATATAATATAAATGCATTTTTTATAAAAAAACATTGGAGTAGAATAGTTACTCCAATGAATATTATAGAACCAAATAATTATCACCTATTTGTCGAAGTTTTGATAGTATTATTAAAATTATCTGGCTAAAAAACATTAATTTATATAGCTTAGTTTATCTCTACCACAGTCACACCCATTTCACCTTCACCGAAAGTACCATTTCTAAATGATTTTACA
The DNA here is from genome assembly GCA_964470175.1 of uncultured Lachnospiraceae bacterium. Lineage (GTDB taxonomy): Bacteria > Bacillota > Clostridia > TANB77 > CAG-508 > Scatovivens. The sequence continues at coordinate 6,586 of CAYYBL010000006.1, forward strand.
TGTGGATGATTTTTCAAATATTTTTGTATACCGTTCGCGTAGCTTACCGCTTCCCTTTCCATGAATAATCCTTACCTGAGAAATTCCAGAAAGTGAGCAAGTATCTAAGTATTTGTCTATCGTATCTGTTGCTTCAAGCACGGTCATACCAATTACATTTATTTCAGAAGATGCTGTGGAGCGTGAAAAACTATTTGATTTGCGATTTTTGTATTTTGCAGATATTGCCTGAAAATCTCTTTTCTTATTATTTGGTTGATTTTGAGTATTATCTTTTATGCTAAGAGAATTTGCATTATTAAATTCTTTTATTTTTTCATTTAATAAATTTCTTTGCTTATTTGCTTCTTTATTTGAATTTGTTTTTTCTAATTTCTTTATAATCTCGTTAGCATCTTCCTTTGCATTTATTAGGATTTCTCTTGCTTTTTGTTTAGCATTTTGCAAAATTTCTTTTTCATTTTTTTCAAGAGATATATTTTCTTTTTGAACTTTGAGCTTAAGTTCTTCTAATTCTTTTGAGTTTTGCAAAATTTTTTCTTTTTCTGATTCTATGATTCTTTTATTTTCACTTATTTCATTTAATAGATTTTCTATGTTTATTTCATCATTTTCCATGAAGTATTTTGCTCTTTCTATTAGTGCATCTGAAATTCCAAGTTTTTTGCTTATTTCAAATGCATTACTACTTCCTGGTATGCCAAGTAGCAATTTATAGGTAGGTGACAGAGTTTCTATATTAAATTCAACACTTGCGTTTTCAAATCCATCAGTTACAAGAGCATAGTGTTTTATTTTTGGATAATGAGTAGTTGCAATTGTAAGAACATTTCTTTGATGCAAATTTTCTAATATACTTATTGCTAAGCTTTCACCTTGTACAGGATCTGTACCACTTCCAAGTTCATCTATTAGTACGAGGCTTTGTGCAGTAGCTTTATCTAGTATATGTGAAATATTAGATATATGTGAAGAAAATGTACTAAGAGAATCTACTATACTTTGGTCATCTCCAATATCGGCGAAAATATTATCTGCTACATAGATTTTACTTTCTTCATTTGCGGGGATGTGCATACCACATAATCCCATAAGCATTAATATACCAGTAGTTTTTAATACTACAGTCTTTCCACCAGTATTTGGTCCAGTAATGATAAGAGAAGTTATATTTTTATCTATTATGATATCATTTTTTACAGCTATTTCTCTTTTTAGAAGTGGGTGCCATGCATTTAAAAGAATTATTTGTTTTTCATCAGTTATGATAGGAGCATTAGCATTTAAATATATTGAATATTTAGCTTTTGCAAATATAAAATCAATCATCTCTATCAAATTTACATCATTTTTTATTTGATCTGAGATGTCAAAAAATAGAGAAGAAAGCATTTGCAAAATTTTTTCTATTTCAATTTCTTCATCATTTTTAAGATTGTTTATTTCGTTGTTTAGTTCAAAAACAGATGAGGGTTCTATAAAAATAGTTGAGCCACTTGCAGACGTGTCATGAGAAAATCCTTTAATCTCATTTCTATATTCACTTTTTACAGGAAGCACATATCTTCCATATCTAGTTGTGATGATAGGTTCTTGTAAATATTTTGAATGAAGAAAGGAATTTAACTTGTTTTTTATTTCATTTGATTTATTTTTGATTTCTTTTCGTATTGACAAAAGCTTAGGTGAAGCATCATCTGCTATTTCATTTTCACTTATTATTGTAGTTTCAATTTTTTTCTGAATTGATTTATTTTCGTATAAATTATCAAAAAGAGGTTTTAAAGACACAAATTCATCAATATTTATTGAATTAAATGATGTAGTATTTATATCATTTGAAAAAAAATCTTTTAACTCATGTGAAAACTTTAATATTTTACACATATTAAGAAGATCACTCGCATTTAAAAAATTTCCATCCTCTATTTTTTTTAAGGGAATTGTGATGTCATTTATTTCATTAAGTGGAATGTTGCCTTTTTTATAAATTAGCGTTTTTGCTTCAGTAGTTTGAGTTAAAGATTTCTCTATGTCTTTTTTATTATTCATAGGCGTAATACAACTAGAGCGAGATTTACCCAAATATGTAATAGCGTAGCTAGATAAGATTTCTTTTATTTTATTAAATTCAAGTTTTTCAAGTGTTTTAGTTTCCATTATTTTCCTCTTTTATGATATAACTTACTATTGCGTGACTATCTAGATTATCATGTATATACTCTTTATTTCCAATGTTTAGATTATATTCTTTATTTTGGTTTGTTTTATTAAAAAGTACCACAGATATAGAATCATCAGGATTTTTAAAACTTGTGACGTCGATATCATCAGTATATTTGCTTGTCTTAAGTCTTATACTATTTGGTTTTATAAATTTACTAAAGTGACCAATATAATAATAAGTATATGTTTTTATGTAATTTTTTTCTCCTTTTTCAAGCATGATAGGACTTGAGCAGAAGTTAAACTTATGATTTGGACCACCTTTATGATTTAATAAAAGATTCCAATCAATATAAGCATTTGAACCCGCATTTAGATCTCCAATTATATCGTGTGCATATATTTCAGCATTTTGAAGCTCGTTATTTATAGCTTTTTCAGATTGTCTATCAATTTTTGAAAAACCACAGCAACCCTCTGTATGTATAAGAAGCTTTTCAGGATAGGTCTCATGTACATTTTTTATATTTTCAAAATGATCACCAGAATAATAATGATATGCTACACCAGCTACTTCATCGAAAACTAAATTCAATTCGTCTTTTGCTCTGCTATATAATTTTTCTTTATTGTGATCCCATATTAGTATTTCTGTATCAAGATTATTTTCTTTTAGTGCAGGATATAAAAACTCTTTTACAAATGTAGCTTCTTCATTTGAAGAAAACACACAAGACTCCCATACTTGTACAGCATTTGCTTCATTTTGTACTGTGATGTATGGTATATCTATACCAAGATTTTTATAAGATAGAAGGTACTTAACAAAATATTCACTATAAAGCTTTCTATATTCTTCTTTTAGTTTTCCGCCCAATATTAGCTTTTTGTTTGTTTTCATAAACTTAGGAGGACTCCAAGGAGAAGCTACAAATGTAATATTTGGATTTATGTTTAAAGCATCTTTTATTAGCGGAGTGATAAATCTTTCATCTTTTTTTATAGAAAAATCTGAAAGATTTTCCTTTTCCGAATACGAATAAGATTTTTTTGAGAAGTCTGTACTTCCAATAGGAAGTCTTCCCCAAGTATAGTTTAATCCATTTTCTGAAAAATAATCATTTAAAAACTCTTGTTTTTGCACATGTGGTAGCTCTTTATAGCAGATTCCACTTGCTTCGGTAAAAGCTCCACCAAACCCAAAAAATTTCTGGCCTTGAAGCTCTGGATATACGTTTATAGCTTTATATTGAAGATTTTCAGTATATGGTTTTGAAATGGCTTCAGTTTGATTCCAAAATAAATTTCTTTTTTGATTTGTTTCAAATTTATAAAATTTCATACGTTCTTCCTTTCGAATACATTTTACACTATTTTAGAAAAAAAAGCCATATTAAATTAGTATACATAATTTGATTATTATGCTAAAATGTGATATTATGTAAATATGGTAATTTTGCCATGTTTATGGAGGGAAAAAAGATGATGAAAAGATTCAACATCGAAACTGCAAACGAATACCGGAGAATTCTTGAGGCAAGGGAACTTGCTGTTGATGTGAGTCCGGAATTAATTCTCATCGCTGAAAAACAGGCTAGAGCCTCACACGAAGGATGGCTTGCCGGAAAACGTGCACAAGGATATGTGTATGGACCAGAGACAAATGACAATCCAGAAAATGGTCCGCTTACAAATCCCAACATGGTGAGTTTTGATGAGTTGGATGAAAACACTAAAAAGAGTAACATTTCAAACGCGGTATCGGTCATTAAGATACTCCGCACAAAAAATGTTACTTTTGTAGATTTTCTGGAATGCATACTCCATCCGATAGCAAAGGAAATCCATGACGAATGGTGTAAGGAAAAATTTGCAGCAGGATGGACCTGGGGAGAAAAGACGGATAAGGCGAAAAAGATCCACAGGGATCTCGTTCCTTTTGAAGTACTTCTGAGTACTCCGGAGCTTCGGGGAGATGTGCAGTATGATATCGATACTGCGAGGCAGATTCTGATAGCTCTTATCAGAGATGCTAACGTGTTTCCGGTCATTTCGTCTCTGGAGGCATTTAGCCTCGCATAACTCCAAAAAAAACCTCATAATTAAGGGGGGAGCACACCATCGTAGGTAACTCTATGGTGGTGTGCTTTTTTATAGATTAAAACTCAACAACTATGGTAATGCTTGGAAATGCTTGAGTATTCCATATTTTTATGATAAAATAAAAAAGATTATTGAGGTAATAATTATGATGGAAAATGTAATAATTAAAAGAGCTAAATTGGATGACCTTTATGAAATTCAAAGCTTGAATAACGAACTTTTTAATATTGAGCTAAAAAACTATGATAATTCACTAAAAGAAAATTGGCCAATATCAATAGATGGAGAAGATTATTTTAGAGGAAAAATCTTAAATGATATAGTTTTAATGGCATGTCTTAAAGATGAACCAATAGGATATTTAGCAGGAACTCTTAAAACTCAGTATTCATATAATAAAACAATTCAAGCTGAAATAGATAATATGTGTTTAAAAGAAGAATATAGACATTTAGGAATTGGAAAAAAATTAGTAAAAGCATTCATGGATATATGCATAGATAGTGGTATAAATGAAATAAAAGTTGTAGCAAGCTTTGGCAACAAATCAGCAGTACACTTTTATAAAGAACTTGGATTTGAAGAATCAGAAATAACATTGAAACAAAAGATATAAAAAATGGTAGTAATATACTTAAGATAAGCAAGAAAAAAATAAATGGAGTATATTATGTCTGTTAATAAAAGTAAAGAACAAAGACGCGCAGAAGATAAGCGTAGCAAAGAATTAAAAAGAAAAAGAGATTTAAAACAAATAAGAAAAGCACGTTCAATCTCAAGAGAAAAAAGAAATTATGTAAGAAGAAAAATATCACCGTATTTTGATGCATTTAAAAAATATAAAAACAAACATTTATTGATTGTACTTAAGGATACAGAAAATATGGAAAAAATACTGTTTCAAGCTCATTCAATGGGAAGAGGAATGACTCTTATTTCACTCCCGGTTATTAATGAAGAAATGATAAAAAAATATTTGGAAGAAGTACCAAATGTAAAGTCTCAGGAAACAGGAATATCAGCAGATGATAAAGATGCAATAAATGGCTTTGCTAGTCATTTTTATGGTATAAGAGCAAAGGATGTAATAGACGTTCCAAAAAGTAATATGCTGGTAATGAGAGATTGTCAAATAACAAATCTAAAGGACGGATTAGTTGCACTTAATGTGAGACCATACAATGTACATACATGGTTTACTAATGAAGTTACATCACTAAGTGGCTTTAGAGTATATAGCGGCAAACAATTAAAAAGTTTTTTTAATATAGATGATCATGATACATCTAAAACATATGTCTTTCAAGATACTTTATCAGAAATACTAATGTATAGAGCAATGAGGGGAAAAGTAAAAATGAGAGATGTTGTAATAGACCATGAACTATATGGTAAAAGGGGGATTGCTACAACAGGACCACATGATTTAATGTATTTGAGTAGAAATGAAAGGTCAGAATTATATAACAGATTTAAAAACGAAAAAAGGGAAAAACGAAGTCTTGATGGAGAAGATGGAAGAGAAGACTTGTAATTTTTTTATGACAAAAAAAGGACTTAAAATCATACGATTTTAAGCCCTTTTTGGTGCGCCTTCAAGGATTCGAACCTTGGACCCACCGGTTATGAGCCGGTTGCTCTGACCAACTGAGCTAAAGGCGCAATTCTTACGACAAAGAATATTATAAACTAATAGTATGTCTTTGTCAACATTTTTTAAAAATTTTCAGCAAAGTTTAAAAATGTTTATCACGTAAATAGCTATATTTTAACATTTTTATAGATATCTATTTTTTTTTATGATATAATATTTAAGTATAATTAGGGGATAGTATGTTTGATATAGAAGAAGAATTAAAAAAGCTTCCAGCAAAACCAGGTGTATATATTATGCATGATAAAGATAACAATGTTATATATGTGGGAAAAGCTATAAGCTTAAAAAATAGGGTAAGATCATATTTTAGAAAAACAAATAAAACTACGCGTATTTTAAAAATGGTGTCACTAATTGACCATTTTGAATACATCATTGTAAATAGTGAAGATGAAGCTCTTATCTTAGAATGCAATCTTATAAAAAAGTATAGACCGAAGTTTAATGTGCTTTTAAAGGATGATAAGACATATCCTTACATAAAGATAGATGTAAAAGATGATTTTCCAACAGTAGCATTTACAAGAAAGATTATAAATGATGACTCAAAATATTTTGGACCGTACCCTAATGTTGGGGCTGCAAAAGAAATGCTTGCCTTTATAAAAGAAAAATTTCAGATAAGACAATGTAAGAATTATAAAAATAGAGATAGAGCATGTCTTAACTATCATATAAAAAAATGTCCAGCACCTTGTATGGGATATATTTCAAAAGAAGAGTACAAGAAGAATATTGATCAAATCGAACTATTACTAAATGGAAAAATAGGTGATATTATTCACATTCTGGAAAATGAAATGGAAACATACTCAAAAACCCAAGAATATGAAAAGGCGGCAGCTGTTCGTGATAGAATTTTAGCCATTGAAAGAGTATCTGAAAAGCAAAAAGTTTCAAATATTTCTGAAAATAATATCGATGTTATAGGACTTTATAGAAATGAAATTACAGTTTGCATAGAGATTTTCTTTATTAGAAATAGCAAAATGATTGGAAGAGAACATTATTTTTTAGATGATTTGAAAGACATGGAAGAAGATGAGATTGTATCTGGGTTTATTAAACAGTATTACATAGATAAACAAGATTTGCCAAGTAAAATAATGGAGAGGTATGAGCTAGAAGATAAGTCATCTCTTGAAAATTGGCTTTCTAATATAGGAAACAAGAAAGTAACGATAAAAACTCCTATGAGAGGAGAAAAAGTTAGGTTTATAGAAATGGCAGAAATAAATAGCAAGGTGACACTAGAAAACAAACTTAAAGATAAGACAGATATTTTGGTAGAGCTTAGAGATGTCCTTAATCTTGAAGATTTACCATATAAAATAGAGAGCTTTGACATTTCGAACATTTCAGGATCTTTTATAGTTGCTGGTATGTGTGTTTCTGAAAATGGAGTAATAAAAAGGAATTTATCTCGTAGATTTAAGATAAAGACTGTATATGGACAGGATGATCCAAGATGTATGCAAGAAGTAATTACAAGAAGGCTTAAACATTCTATTGAAAGTCCAAAGGGTGGATTTGGAAGATTGCCAGATCTTATACTTGCTGATGGTGGTATTACTCAAATAAAGGCTATAAAAAATGCTATGTATGAAGCTGGAGTCGAGATACCAGTTTTTGGTATGGTAAAAGATGATACTCATTCTACTAGAGCTTTAATAGATGAAAAAAGACATGAGTTTAATATTTCTGAGAATTTATTTCATTTTATTACGGCGCTTCAAGATGAAGTACACAAAACTGCAATAGAGTATCACAGAAAAGTACGTGATAAAGAAATGACAAAATCTAAACTAGATTATATTGAGGGTATTGGAGAGAAAAAAAGAACATTACTTCTTAAAAAATTTGGGAGTGTGAAAAAAATTTCAGAGGCAAGTATTGAAGAGATTACAGAAATAAAGGGTATTAATAGAGAGCTTGCTGAAAAAATATTAAAAGAATTAAAATAGGAGGTGTTTTATGGAAGTTATAGTTGGAAAGTATGCTGGTTTTTGTCCAGGTGTAAATTATACTGTAACTAAGGCACAAGAGATATTACAAAATGGAAAAGTGTACTGCTTAGGGGATATAATACACAATAAAGAGGTTATAAAAGATTTAGAAAATAAAGGAATGTCTACAGTTTCAAATATTAGTGAAGTACCTAATGGTTCAAAAGTTATTTTTAGAGCCCATGGAGAGGCAAGATCAGTATACCAAATAGCAAATGAAAATAATCTTGAAGTATGTGATCTTACTTGTCCTAAAGTTAAAGCTATTCATCAAAAAGTTGAAAAGCAAAATGGTAAGTCATTTGTTATCATAATAGGAAAGAGTAAACATCCAGAAGTAATTGGTACAAAAGGATTTTGTGATGAAAATTCATATATTGTAGAAAATGCAGATGATGTTCAAAAAGCATTTGAGCAATATCAAAATTCTGGAATGAGCAAAGTTTATGTTGTAGCTCAAACAACTTTTTCAAGTAAAGTATTTGATGAACTTGTTGAAAACATAAAAAATATGTTTACAGGATCTACAATTGCGATAGATAAGACAATATGTAATACTACCGAAGTTAGACAGAATGAAGTAAGTGAACTTTCAAAAAAAATGCACAAGATGATAGTAATAGGTGGATTAAATAGTTCTAATACTAGAGAACTTGCAAAAATTGCTGGAGAAAATTGTGAAAGTGTAAGACTTATTCAAACAGTAGATGATATAAAAAATGCCACTTTTGATATACATGATAAAGTTGGTATTGTGGCTGGAGCATCAACTCCAAATTATATTATAAAAGATGTAAAAAATTATTTAGAGAGTTTGTAGATATGGAAATTGCAAAAGATTGGATAGATTATGAAATAATAGATATGGCACAAGGTGAAAAACTTGAAAGATGGAAAAATATTATTCTTATAAGACCTGATCCTCAAATAATATGGAATGATAAGTCTTTTCCTGAAAAATGGAAAAGGTTTAATGGAAGATATATAAGAAGTAGTAGTGGTGGTGGACATTGGGAATGTAAAAAAGTACCAGAAGTATGGCAGGTGAAGTATAAAAATCTAATTTTTAATATTAAGACTATGGGATTTAAACATACTGGACTTTTTCCTGAGCAGGCTGTGAATTGGGATTGGATGATAAACAAAATAAAGTCATCTAAAAAGAAAGATATAAAAGTTTTGAATCTTTTTGCATATACAGGTGGTGCAACTGTTGCATGTAGCTATGCCGGTGCAAATGTAGTGCATGTTGATAGCTCAAAAGGAATGGTCTCTTGGGCAAAAGAAAATATCATTTCATCGGGACTAGAAAAAAATAATGTAAGATTTATAGTAGATGATGTTACGAAGTTTGTTCAAAGAGAGATTAGAAGAGGAAATAAGTATGATGCAATTATTATGGATCCACCATCATATGGAAGAGGAAAGAATGGAGAAGTATGGCAGTTTGAAAATCAGATTTATGACTTAGTGGGGCTATGCAAGCAGGTTTTAGAAGATAAGCCATTATTCTTCCTTATAAATTCGTATACTACAGGTATATCTTGCAGAGTACTTGAAGATATTTTATATTTGAATTTAAAAAATAAGGGAGGCAAATTCTCATCAGGAGAGATAGGCCTTCCAATGACAAATTCTAAGCTATGTCTTCCATGTGGAATTTATGGAAGATGGGAATATTAGTATTTTAGTGTGTTTCAATATGGATAATTTAAAAGTAATTTATGAAGATAATCAGATAATAGTTGTTGAAAAGCCTGTAAACATTCCTTCACAGGGAGATAAGACAGGTGATATAGATATGCTATCGATTGTTAAAAAATATATAAAAGAAAAATATAATAAACCAGGAGAAGTATATATTGGACTTGTACATAGACTAGATAGACCTACTGGAGGCATAATGGTTTTTGCGAGAACTTCGAAATCTGCATCGAGACTAAGTGAGCAAATAAGAAATAATGAATTTCATAAAGAGTATTTAGCAATTGTCGATGGAAAGATGGAAGAAAAAAGCGGAATGATGCGTGATTTTCTTTATAAAAATGAGAAAAAGAATATGAGCTTTATCGCAAAGGAAAAAGATAAGGGGGCAAAGGAAGCATTACTTGAGTATAAAGTTTTAAAGTACAATAAAGATACAGATCTTTCCTTGGTAAGAATAAAACTTCATACTGGAAGACATCATCAAATACGAGTGCAATTTGCATCTAGAGGTCATAGTTTATGTGGAGACCAGAAATATGGCAGAAGAGGAAGAGGAAAAGGACTTTCTTTGTGGGCATGTGCACTTTCGTTTATTCATCCCACACTAAAAAAAGAAATGTCATTTGAATTATTTCCAGAAAAAATTGGAAGTTGGAAAATATTAGAGGATTAAAAAATCTTGTTTAATTCATAAACAAGATTTTTTTAATATTTTTTATATGGAAAAGATTTAAATTCTATTTTAAAATTTGGAAATAAATTTGCCATACCGGAACTTGCATAATACAAATATGTATCCAAATCATCAAAATTTCTACATGCTCTTATAATCGCAGGATGTAAATCCGACTTCATGCTAAGCTTTAGTCCAACAAATATTGAAAGCAAGCCACTTTCATTTTCTCTTTCTTTTGAAAGTCTATAGCCTTCCCTAAATCTTGATGGTACTGGATATTTAAACTCATTTATATCTACCACTTCGTGTGTAAATGGGAATCTAACTTCTCCAGATATTTCTGAAATAACAAGTGATTCACGCTCTTTGCTTTTTTCAGATTTTATTTCTTCCTCTTTGATCTCTTCTTTAGTACTTCCATTTACTGTTTCAATCTTTTTTTCTGAGGCTGTTTCATCAGGAGATACAGTTTCTGTTTTGATTTCTTTAACTGGAGTAGATTGTACCTCACTTGATTCAGGTTTAACATCAGTTTTTGGCATTTCTATTTTTGATGTCTCAACTATTTTTGTTATTTTATTTTTAACCAATTCTGGATTTCTAAATCTATATATATTTTTATTTATTTTATTCAAAAGCTTTGGAGTATACGAATTTAGCTTTAATTCTAATGCTTGAATTTCTAATTGCTTTGATTTAAGTTCTTCGAGCATTTCACATAATCTGTCATTAGATATGGTTTGTTTTTTTGAAGTTTTTGTCTTATCTACCACTTCACTAAGAAGCGTGTCAAGTTTTGAACTAAGTTCTTCAAGCTCTAGTTGCATTTCTTTATTATCTTCTATCGATACATGAAGCTCTAAAAGCATATTATTAAAGAATGTCATATCACTTACATCAAAACTAAGCTCTATTGTAGATAAAAATGTGTTTATCAATGACAAAGACAAAACTTTATTAGAATTAATAAGTTCAAGCATAAAATCAATGTTTTGTTTTTCAAGCTCTATTAAATTACGTAAAACATCATCACCTAATTTCATCTTTTGTAAAATCCTTTTTAAAATACAAATTAATTTTACTATAAATAAAAAATATAGTCAATTTTTTTATAACAACTAGTTAAAATTATCATTGTTATGATATAATAAAGCAAGTATTGAACAACATTAAAAAAGTGTTATAATAGTGATGTATTATTAAAAATAAATAGAGGAAATTTTGCTATATGAATTGGTTAGATGTTGAAATGAATGAAAAATTATTCAAAAGATGGATAATTATTTCAATTGTAATTATTATTATATTTTGTGCATTAAGCATGAGTTCTTTATTAGTATTCAAAACATACAAAATCGGACCTGAAACTACTGTGAATGATGAGGGGATGAATACACATATAGATATACTTGAACATGATTCCAAAAAAATTGAGATTGCAGGATGGGCGTATATGGAAGGTGAAAGTATTGGTTATGTGGATAGCAGTTATGTTTTAAAAAATAATGAAACTGGAAAAATGTACAAAATGCGCACAAAAATGGAAGACAATATAAATATTACTGATGAAGATATTAAAAAAGCAGGTATGCATGCACAATGTCTTCTTGTGGGACTTCCAAAAGGAGAATATGATATATATGTTCATTATAAAAATGATGGCCATGATATACTTGCAAGTACTCTTATTTCAGTAGATTTAAGCAAATAAATTATTGGGGGATGTTTATTTTCTTATGAATAAATTAGAAAAAGTTAAAAATTTCTTTAAAGAAAATGGAAGAATGGTTTTGCTAATTATATTTATTTTGGAGCTTATACTTATGGTATTTATTACTCCAAATAGATATGATGATGCATATTATATTGAAAAAGCGAAAGATGGTAATGTATCTGAGTACATAAGAATGAGATATACTACATGGAGTTCAAGGTTATTATCAGAAATTACCATAATAGGTATGTTTAAACTATCTAAGTATATGTGGATGATAATAGAAGCGCTTATGTCTGTGCTTATATGCTATTCTATGTCAGAACTTCTTATAAAGGACAACAAAGATAAATATAATTATATGCTTTTAGCTATGGTACTTCTTTATCCTATGAATGTAATGGCGAGTTGTGGATGGGCAACTACCACAATAGTATACTATTGGTCGGTTGCACTTGGATTATATTCACTTATACCAATCAAAAAAATATGGTATCAAGAAAAAATAAAAAAATTTGAATATCCACTATTTTTATTATCACTCTTGTATGTTGCAAATAACGAGCAAGTCTGTGCACTTTTACTAGGATTTTACTTAGTCTTTGGTATACTTATGATAATGAGAGATAAGAAGATTCATCCTTTTATGGTAATACAATTTACAATTATAATTGTAAGTCTAATATTTATTCTTACATGCCCAGGTAATAGTGTAAGGACTGCTAAAGAAATTAAAGATGATTTTAAAGATATGGGGATGCTAAACGTTTTAGATAAAATTGCTCTCGGTCTTACATCAACAAATGGACTTATTATTATTGAAGAAATAGTTGTTCCATTACTTATGATTTCGCTTATAAATGTTTATATTTTTACTCATTATAAGGAAAAAATATATAGAATCGTTGCAATGATACCACTCGTATCAATAATAGCTTTGGGGCTTTTGGTAGGTCCAGAAAATAGTGATTTGCTTGGAAAAGTATTTCCTTTTATATATTCATTTAGAATTTTAGTTACATCGCAGCAAGTCTTTCTTACAGCCGCAACCAGTAACAACTTGCTATATGTCTTGCCAGTGATTTACGCATTTATAAATTTTATATGTATAGGTTTATCTCTTACATTAATTTTCAAAAAACTAAGAGGAAATTTAGCACTTCTTATATATCTTGCGGGCTTAGCATCAAGAATGATCATGGGATTTTCACCTACTGTATTTAAATCAGGTGCTAGAACTATGATATTCTTTGAATTTGCAATGATAAGTATAGCAATGCTAATTTATCAAGAGTTGGATAAAGATACAAAAGTTGATAAGAAAATCATGAATAAAGTAGACCTTGTTATTAAATTTTCAGCAGTTGTACAATATTTAAATGTTTTATTTTGTATTTTATTCACACAAAAATAGATTACAAAGGATAAAAAGGAAGGATTTAAGATATGGATATTTCAAAATTTACTGAAAAGGCAAAAGATATAATATCAAATGCAAGTAATATTACAGTAAAGAATAATAATGCTGAAATTACAGATTATCATATTGTCTCAGCACTTTTGGAAAATGGTGATGACTTGATTACTATGATTCTAAAAAAGATGGATGTGGATGTAGCTTCACTTAAAACTATTATTCAGACTAAAATTGATGAAATGCCAAAAGCAAAAGGATCACCAGATTTAAAGTTTTCACAAAATGTGGAAAAAACATTAGTAGAGGCAGAAGTTCAAGCAAATTCTTTGGGAGATACATTTATTGCTGTAGAACACATTATGCTAGGTATATTTGAGTATGGAAGTGATGGACTAAAAAAATTATTTAAAAATATGAAAGTTGATAAAAAGAAATTTTTAGCTACATTAAGAGAAATTAGACAAAATACAAAACTTACTGATGAAGAACAAAAAGCTGCTTCAAGTACTCTTACACAATTCGGAAAAGATGTTACCGAGCTTGCAAGACAAAATAGATTAAATCCTGTTATAGGAAGAGATTCAGAAATAAGAAATGTTATAAGAATTTTATCCAGAAAAACTAAGAACAATCCAATACTTATTGGAGAGCCAGGTGTTGGTAAGACTGCAATTGTTGAGGGTTTAGCTCAAAGAATTATAAGAGGGGATGTACCTACAAGTTTAAAAGGAAAGACTTTATTTGAACTTGACCTTGGACTCCTTATCGCAGGTGCAAAATATAAAGGCGAATTTGAAGAAAGATTGACCGGTATTTTAAATGAAATAGATGAGGCAAATGGTAATATTATATTATTTATTGATGAGATTCACAATTTAGTTGGTGCTGGAAAATCTGATGGTGCGATGGATGCAAGTAATCTTCTAAAACCAAAACTTGCAAGAGGAGAACTTCATTGTCTTGGTGCTACAACGCTTGATGAATACAGAGAATATATAGAAAAAGACCCTGCTTTAACAAGACGTTTTCAACAGGTTTTGGTACCAGAGCCTACGGTAGAAGATTGTATTACTATTCTTAGAGGAATACAAGAAAAGTTTGAAATATTTCATGGTGTTAAAATACAGGATTCTGCAAATATTGCAGCAGCAACTTTAGCAAATAGATATATTACAGATAGATATTTGCCAGATAAAGCAATTGACTTAATAGATGAAGCATGTGCTATGATAAGAAGTGAAGTTGAGTCAATGCCTACAGAACTTGATGAGATTTCAAGGAAGATAATGCAATATGAAATAGAGGAAAAGGCTTTAGAAAGAGATGACAGTCCGAAAAGCAAGAAAAGACTTGTAGAACTTCAAAAAGAATTAATAAAAATGAGAGATGATTTTCAAAATATGAAAATCAAATGGGAAAATGAGAAAAAAAATATTTCTAAAATCCAAAAATTAAAAGAAAAAATAGATGATGTACATGCAAAAATAGAAGAAGCAGAGAGGAAGTATGATCTTAATAAAGCTGCAGAATTAAAATATAAAACACTTCCAAATTTGCAAGCACTTCTTGAACAAGAAGAAAAAGATTTTGAAAAGAAACAAGGAAAAAGTACCTTACTTAAGAATAAAGTTACAGAAGATGATATTTCAGAAGTAGTTGCAAAGATGACAGGTATTCCTGTTTCAAAGCTTGCTGAAGATGAAAAGGAAAGGCTATTAGGTCTTGAAAAAATACTACATGAGAGAGTTATAGGACAGGATGAAGCAGTAAAGAAGGTAAGTGATGCTATCCTTAGATCAAGGGCAGGAGTAGCCAATCCAAATAGACCTATCGGATCATTCCTATTTTTGGGTCCTACAGGTGTTGGTAAAACAGAGCTTGGCAAAACACTTGCGGCAACTCTTTTCGATGATGAAAAAAATATGATTCGTATAGATATGTCTGAATATATGGAAAAATTCAGCGTAACAAGACTTATTGGAGCACCACCTGGATATGTAGGATATGAAGAGGGTGGACAATTGACAGAAGCAGTTAGAAGAAAACCATATTCAGTTGTATTGTTTGATGAGGTTGAAAAAGCACATCCTGATGTTTTCAATATATTCTTACAAATCTTAGATGATGGAAGAGTTACAGATTCACAGGGAAGACTTATAGATTTTAAAAATACTGTTATTATACTTACTTCAAATCTTGGTTCAAGTCTTATCTTGGAGAGTATAAAAAAAGATGGTGAGATTTCGGATGAAGCAAAAGAAAAGATAAGCGGAGCCTTAAAACAATATTTTAGACCCGAATTTTTAAATAGACTTGATGAAATAATATATTTCAAGGCATTAGATAAAGAAGTTGTGTATGGAATAGTAAAACTATTTTTAAATGGTGTGAGTGAGAGAATAAAAGATAGAGGAGTATATATCTCATTTACAGAAAATTCTATTAAGTGGCTTATAAAAAAAGGATATGACATGGAATTTGGTGCAAGACCACTCAAAAGAATAGTTCAATCACAAGTTGAAACAATGATTGCGAAAAAAATTATTGCTGGAGATTTGCTTGAAGGTGATGTGGCAGAGGTATATTATGATAAGTCAAAACATGGATTGAATGTAAGAAAGAAAAAGATAGTAGAAGACAAAGAGAAAGATGATAAAGAAGATAAAGAGAACAAAGAAAAAGATAATAAAAAGGATAATAAAAAAGGTACTTCGAAATGAAGTACCTTTTCTTTAATTTATTCTAGGTAATACCTTATATATTATTTTAAAACAATCAAATTTTTCGATTTCATTTTCATATAAGCAGTCTAGATATGTATTTAATTCTCTAATATTGCTACATGCTCTGATTATTGCGGGATGTAAGTTTGAATTAAACATAAGCTCAAGTGCTAAATCTAAAGCAGCATATACAGAACTCTTTTCTTTCTTCCTCATAAATCTGTATGATTCTTTAAATCTTGATACTATTGGAACCTTGAATTCTGCAAGAGGAACAGTATAAACATTTTCCACAACTTCATTTATAGTATGATAATCATTTGAATCATTTTTTATAACAGATAAAACATCTTCAATTTTATATGGTAAATATACCTTTTGAGTTTCCTCATTTATTGTTAGTGTATTATTATCATATAGAGAATCATTACTTTGCTCTGCAGAAGTAAATACAGTAGGTATTTCTTGAGTATTTTGATTTGTAAATCCTTTAATATTTGCTATATTTGTGTTTATAATTTCAAGTGAAATCTTCTTATCTACAGAAAGAATTTTGAATGATTCTTTTATGTTTAATTCAATCATATTTTGCTTTTTAGTAAAGTTAATATTGTTTATAACATTTGCAAATTCTATATCTTCAAAATTTGTTTGAACAGTAAAAGTTTTATCTTGTTCTCTATGTATCTCTATATAATTGTTTCCAACTCGTAAAAAGAAATTGTTTTTTGGAGTTGATATATTTATATTTTGTGAAATGACACTTATGTTTATTATATCTGAGATAATTTCATAATCTTCATTTTCTATAGATATTGAAAAAATATCATCTTTATTTATTAGAATATTTACAGATTTTTCATTTGACTCTGTAGATGGAGCATTTTGAGATGCTGATTGTTCTTGAGATATTGAACTTTCTAATTCTGTAATTGTCTCAGAAAGTGATTCGATAATCTTATAAAAGTTTTCATCTTCACTATTAGGTAGTGGCTCATCAGCTTTCTCGTCTTTTTCGTCATTTTCTGCAGGAGTTTCTTTTTCAATATCTGGAGCTTTAGCTTCTTCAGCAGATTCTTCAAGATCTTCTTCTGAAATAAACTCTGCCAAAAGCTCATCTTGTAAGTCTTTATCAAGATTAGAAATACCATCCGAAATTTTTTCAGCTATGTTTACATCTGATGCAATTCTATTAAATATATTTTCATTTGTTTTATCTATACTTGATTTCTTTTCTGTTTTATGAGTTGGCATTGAAAGAGTTCTTTTTTCGGTTGGCTCCTTAGAATCATCTTTAGCAGCACTTTCTGCCTTTTTGTCACTTTCTTTTTCAGGAGCTTTCTTAGTATCTTTTTCCTTTTTAGGTGCTTCTGCTTTTTCTTCTTTTGGTTTCTTTATGTCTTTTACTTCTTTTAAATCATTTAAATCTATACTATCTAGATCAATGGTAGATAAATCAAGATCTTCAATAGATATTTCATCTAAATTAGGTAATTTAGTAGTATCTTCTTTTTTTGGAGGTTCTTTTTTCTTAGGAGCATCTACTTTTGTAGATACTGGACTTTTAGCTGCCTCACTAAATGATGTATCAAACTCTATATCTGCATCATCATCATATAATGAATTATTAGTATTTGGTATTTCAATATTTTGTAGAGAATCATTTTCTACAAAAGTTGGTCTTTCATTCAATATAGTTTTATCAATAGATGGAGTTATAATCTCATTTATGTTTTTTGCATCTTCATCTACATATGAAGTGTTTATATAATTTGTATTTGTGTTTTCTTGAAAACTTGGTATATTAGAAATATTTGGTGTAGTAATAGCTTTTGTTGCTTCAGTAAATATGTTCTTTTCATTTTCATTGTATGAAAATGATTTAAAAATATTATTTCCAAGATTTGAATCTGCATTCTCAACAATATTTGTTTTTTCGCTAGTTATAGTAAGCATTTCCTTTTTAACTTTTTCAATTGGAAGAATAGCAGATGTACCATTTGTATTTTTTTCTACTGCAGCATTCTCAAAGTAATTGTTGCTGTTGTCTGAAAAAACACTTGCTATTTCATTATCTACCTTTTCTAGATTTTTAGATTCGTCATCTTTTTTCTTTGGTTCCACATCTGATTTATTTATCTCAGAAAAATCAATGTTATTTTTTTGGAATACAGAAGGTGATGAGAAGAATGAAGAATTTAAATCAGGTGATGTCTGTAAGCTTATTTTTCTTTCTTCTATGTTATCCAAAATGTCATTTCGTACTATCTCTTGCACATTATTCTGTCCAACCAAAACATCTGTAATATCTGAATCATCTACATCAGATACTGTAGAAATATCTATTGCATTCGATTTGAAAATAGATGGCTTTTGGAAGAAATCTGAATTTGCATTCACCATATCCTTTGCTGTAATAGAATTAATTTCATCAAATTTCTGATTTATTTTTGAAATATTAATAAGATCATCTATATTATTTATGTTGTCATTCGTAACATCTTCAGGTGTATCTTGAACATGCTTTATTTCTTGTATTTTACTAATATTTGGTGTTTGAAAAATCTTGTTTAGATTATTTTCAAAATCAGTATCAGGTAAATTTGATAACAATTCGCCATCTGTATGAGTAGGAGGCTTTATAGTTCTTTTTTCCATGTTATCAATTTTATTATCTTGAACTTTATGATTTGGAAGTCTAAGAGTCCTCTTTGCGTTTTGCATTTGTTTAGGTTGCTCTTTAGCTTCTACAGAGATATCTGGATTCTTATTTTTTCTACTGATTTTTAAACTTATTTTCTTATTATCATTTTGTATACTAGACATTATTATAAATTAACCTCCAAAATCAATAATGATGCAGTCTTTAGTGCTTTGACTAAGTACAAACTTACTTATTAATTATTATAATATAACACAAAAAAATTGTAAATGAAAAACAGGCGAAAATCAATTACAAATTTGTAACAAAATGTAATGGAAAAGTAATCAAAAAGGCAAAAAATTCACACAAATGAGATATAAATCCGTTGAAAATAAGGATTGCAAATGATATACTTTTAGCTATAAATGGATAAATAAGGTAAAAAAGGATATTGAGATGAAGAAAACATTTAATTTTATTAAGAATTTGCTTTTGTTTATGTACATATTTCTAATTATTTTTGTGACCATTTGCTTATTGTCATTTAATGATTACAAGGTTACAGAATTTGGGAAAAGTACGATGTTACCTGTTGTTGATGATGATTTGAAACCAAATTTCAATAAAGGTGACTTACTTATAATAAACAAAGTTAAATTGGATGATTTAAAAAACGATGATATAGTCTTTTTCTATAGGACTCGATCAGGAGAAACTACGGTTAATTTCGGACGAGTGGTTGATCTTGAAAGAGTTACAGATACAGAGACTACTATTACCATTGAAGGAAATATCAAATTTTCAAGTAGTAATTTAATAGGTACTGCAAATTCAACTACTGTTATTCAGAATGTAGGATACATACTAAGTTTACTTGAATCTAAATGGGGATTCCTTGCGCTTGGCGTTTTTCCATCTCTAATTGTGTTCTTGTATACCCTTTATTCCGTTGTATTGGAATTTTATCTTGTTAAAAAATCACCACAAAAAAATGGTGAAGAAAAAGTAGAAGAAAAAGCTGAAGTAAAAGACAGCAATGAAGAAGATGAAAAAATAAAAGCTCTTGAGGAAAAGCTAAATAAATTAAAGGAAGCAAAAAAAGAAAAAGAAGAGACTGAAAAAGAAGATAAAGAAGATGAAAAAACAAAAAAGATAAGGGAACTTGAAGAAAAGATTAAAAACATTGAAAGTGCAGATGAAGATACATCTAATGATGAGGAAGAAAAAAGTACAGATGAGGAAGAACAGGTAAATGTGGAAGAAGAACTTAACAAAATAAAAGAAGATATAAAGCCAAAAAAGATAGAGCCTGCTCCAGAAGAGCCAAAAGAAGAAATTGATCCAGAAGAAGAAAAAAAGAAAAAGATAGAAGAAAAAATGAAATCTCTTACAGATGAACAAAAAAGAGCACTTATAGAAGCTAAACTAAAATCAATGACACCTGAACAAAAGAGAGCCCTTATTGAGGCTAAAAGAAAAAAAATGGAAGAAAAAAATGGTGATTAGTTCATGAAAGAAAGATTTAAAATATTGATTGTCATCATAATACTTATACTTCTCGGACTCATTATAAGATACACATATTCCAAATATACTAACGATGCCGTGGCAGTCATTGAAAAAAGAATTGGACAATGGGTAATCAAAATTAATGACACAAATATAACCACAATTTTTCAAAATGCTACTAATGAAGAATTGTTAGCAGTTGGCACAGATTTTTTAATAGAGGGAGAGAGAATAGTATGGTATAAGGATACAACAAAAACTAAAGAAGTTGAAAAATTGTTTCCTGGGGGATGCGGTAGTTTTTATATCGAAATTGATCCTGCAGGTACAGATACATCACTCGAATACACTATCGAAGCTGATCAATCGGCACTTCTTGCTGAACAGTGTGATATATCAATTACAAGCGTTACAGAATTGAATAGCAAACCGATAACGGTATCATCTTTAGCTGGAAATGTAGTTACCATAACAGGTAGAATGGATTATTCAGAGATTAGAAATGGTGGCAAGAGAGAATTAAAGTTTGATGTAGATTGGGCTGAGGATCCGGATAGAAATGATACAAGTAAATCTGGGTTACATTTAGATATACCAATTAGTGTAAACGTATTACAATATACTGGTGAGTAGAATATATGAAAAAAGTTATAAAAAAACTTGATTTTGTGATGATTGTACTTATAATCATACTTTTGCTAGCAATATATGGAATTGTACAAATAAAAGTATTTGGAAAGAGATATGTAAATTATTTTGGATATACAGCTTTTCAAGTAATAACCGGAAGTATGCAACCAACTATAAAAATTAAAGATGTTGTTTTTGAAAAGATTACAAAAAATGTAGAAATTGGTGATATTGCGACGTTTAAGTATGGTAATGAATATGTCACACACAGAGTTATAGATAAATATGATGGGTTTATTGTTACAAAAGGTGATTTTAATAATTCACAAGATGATCCAGTACCGGTAGAAAATATAATAGGCAAGGTGATATTTATTGTTTCAAATGTATCGACATGGATTCAAGTATTTAAAACACCGGCTGTAATAATAGCACTTGTTGTTTCATTTATAATTCTTAGAATATTTATAGGAAATAAAGATATTTCACGTACTAAAGAATAGAAATATACGAAAGGGAAAAGATGATTAGAGGAATATACTTAAGAGAAAGGAAAGCACATAGAAAACAAAGAAATCTTAGGCTTATTGCGCTTATTTTGATTTTCTTTGTAGTATATAAGATTATACTAGGCTCATTTTCATTGTACGAATCTAATGCTAAATCAAATGTTGATGTTGATCTTGCTTATTTCGTCTTAAATGATGTGTATAATACCTCTACGATATCTTTAGAAGATTTACTTCCAGGAGATAGGGAAGAGTTTACCTTCACAGTTGCAAATTATTTTGAAGATGATGGAGGAAACAAAACTATATCTGATACAGATGTTACTTATAAGTTAACTATTAGAACAACTACAAATTTACCATTAAACTATAAAGTTTATAAAGGCGGAGAAAGCGAAGAAAATGTGGTTGCAAATGTAAATAACACTAACTTAACCAAGGTAGTGCAGGATCAATATAGTACGTATTTCAACAAAATATATGAAGAAGAAAAAACATTTTATTTATATGGCGAAGATGGGTCATCGACAACTCCACTAGAATGGATAAGTACTTTTCATGTAAAAGTTGAATACCCTGAATATTATCCTGTGGGAGAAAATATAAGTGCGAAGTATTCAGATACTGTTGATATGATTGAGATTATTATTGATGGTTCAGAATATAATGGTACGTAGAATAAAAAAGACATATAAAAAATGAAAGGCTACAAAATTGAAAGAAAAAAGAGTATTAAAAAATCGAATAAGAAGAAGAAATGTTGGATATAAAAAAGCAATTTCTATGCTTATGATTATGCTTATTACATTGATTACAATTGTTATCTTGATTAGGACAATAGTTCCAACTGCAGTTACATTTGCCAAGTTTATTTATCAAACCTCGAGAAGCTATTTACTTGGAACTCAAAAATTTTATTTTAAGAGTGATAAGCTAGGTTTGTCTGCAAGACCTGCTCATTTTGAAGCAAATAATTGGTCAGGAGCAGATCCGTATAGGATAACAGTTAGAATGAATAGTACAAAAAATAGCATAGTAAAGGCAGATATGGACATAGATTACAACATTTTTATAACATATTCTGTTTTTAATAGTGATGGAGTAGAATTTACAAATCCAAAACAGTTAGTAGCACTTACTGTAGAAGATAAAGTTATCACAACATCTACAAGTACAGAAAATGGAATAGAAAAAGACACATATGCTACTAATGGTACTATTTATGTTGCTTCAAGTAACCAAGACCATTTTTCATTTAACATTGAGCTACTTTCATATATAGACCAAAACACGGGAAATGTTGTTTCGTTAGAAACAGGAGATTACATAGTAATAGATGTTGTTACTCAATCTACATCTCCATACAAAGAAACATTAGAAGGTGATTTTAAAGTATCAATCGGAAAACTTGGTATGAGCTTTAGTATAGATGATAAAAGAAATAATCCATATCTTAATCTAATTCTTACAAATACCTTGGACTCATACAAAGTTGATGCAGATATACTTGATGGTGATAATAATGTGATATATGCTACTGGACGAACATTAAGTATTGATGAATTTTTAGCTCTTTCGGATTCTGATAGAGCAAAATGTCATTCTATGGTTGTGACACTTTCGTTTGATCCCAATGTTGTAGTTTTAGATACTACGTCAGATGCATATGTTACCAAGGCAGAAGCACTTGGAAATACCATTAATGAAAACATAATTGGACATGGAAATGCAAATGTTACTATAGGAAATACTACCAATACTTATTCGTATGTAAATAAGCTGCAAGTTGGAGTTAATGCAGAAGAAAGTAAAGTAATAAGATTTTATAAGATAGATCCATCTCAAGATTATACATACGAAGCAGGTGATATATCACGAACTCCAATAATTACTGTTGATTTTGATGAAGAAGCATAGGAAGGATACAAATGATAAATATTGTAGAAGAGCATATTTCAAGAACTGTAAAAAAGTTAAAGAAGTATTGCAGTATAATTCTTAGAAGTAAATATGATAAATCTATCTGTGATGATTTCCTAAAAACATATATAAATGCCAGATATTATAATTTGGATGTTGATGAAAACATAAAGGTTTTTTATAGAAGGATTTATGATTCTCTTAGAAAAAAAGCAGATAGTATGATATTAAAAACTCCAGATGATAAAGAAAAGATAGAAAACTTTTTATATTTGTTTCAATACTTATTCTATTTTGATTTTGTTAGGAACAATATTTCTATCGAAGAAGTTATAGAAACTATTTCTGAAAAGCGAGTATCTAGATTTAATCTGAAAGCTATAAGTGGAGATGAGTTTGATACTGATTTTACTGATATAGTAAAAAATGATTTAGAAGATGTGAAGTTTTATTTAGAATCATTTGATACAGATGAATTCTTGGTAGATTATTCTAGAATAAATGCAAATATCTACAGAGTACTATTTAGCTATAATTTTGATTTTCCAGAGATTTTCAATCTTGATGTTATAGAAAGTACATTTAATGAGGGTATGATTGCAGAAGATAAGCTAATGGTAGAGTATTCTTTAATTTCTACGAAAATACTTGAAGAAATAATGATTGGCAATTTTAAAAGAACATATATATTAGATTTTGCACCTACATTGTTTTCTAAACCTCAAAAATTAACTCAAACACTTGAGATAATAGATAATATAGCGGTTCAAGAGAAAATGATGCTTGAGATTTCATATTTTGATTTTAAAAAATACAGGGAAAACGTTTTAAGACTAATGAAAAGAGGATTTAGATTTGCATTAAAAACAAGTAGTGACATGCCAAAGCTTTCTAGTGATGAGTTGCAAATGCTTGATGTTTTTGGATTAGTTATAGTTGATCCTGATGATATAAATAAATCATTATATAAATAAGGTTATAGGTCCTTAAAAACCTAAATTTAAGTTGAGGAAGTTAAGATGAATACTTACGTACGTTTTTTATATGAGTTTTTAGGAGAGTTCTTTTCAGGACTTGGAATGATAGTGATGGGAATTATCAATGGGGTAAGACAGATTTTTAATATACCCGGATATATTCATTTGATAAAAGAATATAAAAATGATTTTTCACTTTCAGAATGGGTATTAGTATTTATAGCAATTTTTGCAGTAGCTGCAATACTTGTTCTTATCATATTACTTGCACTTACTTTAGTTAGGAAATATATAAAATTTAGAAAAACTTTAGTAGAGCAAGAAACTATGTTAAAAGAAGTTACTGAGCTTAATAATAAAGTAGCAAAAATGGCTAAAGAACGTGATGAAATAATGGCTATGAAGGTTTCACAACTTGGCCTTTCTCCAGATGAATCACCAACTTTAGAAAATTCAGGATCATCAGATGATGGAAAAACTAAAGCAGAAAAAGAAATACAAGATGATGACAGTATAAGATTTGCAAGACTTACTTTAGTTGATAGAAAATTTGTAAAATATAAAGTTCAAAACTACAATAATGATTTTACATTAGAAGATCTTTGCGTAGCATTTAGAAATTATGCCGCATCAAGACTTCACTTATATTATTCTCTTCAAATGATAAGAATATTTATGTCGGGCTTAGCATCAACAAAGCTTGTTATACTTCAAGGTATTTCTGGTACTGGTAAAACATCACTTGCCTATGCCTGGGGAAAATTTTTAAAACATGATTCATGCGTAGTTTCTGTACAGCCATCTTGGAGAGATAGAACAGAGCTTTTTGGATACTTTAACGAGTTTACTAAAAAATTCAACGAAACACAGCTTTTGGAATGCTTATATACTGCATCATATACAGATGATGTTTATACGGTTATCCTAGATGAGATGAATCTTGCTCGTGTTGAGTATTATTTCGCTGAAATGCTTTCAATTCTAGAAATGCCAAACAGAGAAGAATGGATTATAGAGGTTGTGGCAAGTCCTTGGGAGAATGATCCAAAACATATTGTTGGTGGTAGATTAAGAATACCAGCAAATACATGGTATATTGGAACAATCAATAACGATGATTCAACGTTCATGGTTACTGATAAAGTTTACGATAGAGCGATGCCAATAGATATAAACGATAAAGGACAGCCTTTTGAAGCAGAAGATACTCCACCTATGGATGTCAACTTTACATATTTAGATGGCCTTTTTGATAAAGCATTTGAAGAAAATCAAATTTCTGCAGAAAACTGGGAAAAGATAAATGCAATGGATGATTTTGTAATAAGACACTTTAGAGTAGCTTTTGGTAACCGTATTGTAAAGCATATGGGTAAATTTGTATCAGCATATATGGCTTGCGGTGGAGATGAAGTAGAAGGTATAGACTATTTTATTGCAAAGAAAATTTTAAGAAAATTTGAACAGCTGAATATTGCATATATTAAAGATGAGATAGATGGATATGTTGCATTTTTGGATAAAACATTTGGAAAAGGCAAAATGAAAGAATGCATAGAATATGTATTAAGACTTAAGAAACTTGGATAATATTGATTTATACAAAAGAAAGAGGTTTTTAGATTGGATCAATTATTGGATGTATTTGACCTTTATGCAGATGCAGATACAAAAAAGGTAAATAATTTTAATAATAAACTTTCCTCATCAATGGATGTTAAACTCGAATTTGATAGACCAGAGGTAAATCGTACATACCTTGATATCATGGAGGCAACTCTTCCATATATTGAGAATATACTAAATGAACCAAAGAGACTTATCATAAATGAGGAAGAAGTTGTAAATATAGAGAAAATAAGAAAAGTTGCGGTAGAGTCAATAAAGCATTTAGCAAAAAATTCAGCGCTTATAGATGATGTGAAGGAAAATGGTGAAGTTCAACCTGGAAGACTTTTAAAGGTTTATAAGGAAGAGACAATAAACACATATGAAAATAGATTCATTTATTCTCTTATTATTAGAATGCTGATAATCCTTAGAAAAGAGAAGGAAAGACTTCAAAGTATAAAAAATAATACTGCAAAAGAATATAGAAAATTAGATTATGTAGGTAAATCATACACAGGTAAAAATAGAGTGGATATGAGGCTAGTGATTGAGTCGAGTACTGAGTCACAGGGAAGATCTGAAGAAGCAGAAAATCAATTTGAAAGATTAAAACTACTTGAAAAAAAAGTTGTTGCGTTTACTCTTTCAAACACATATCAAACACTTGATAGAGAACATGTTCAGCTTGTTGTCCCTCCACTTAGAAAAAATAATGTTTTGCTTAAAAATGTTAATTTTCAATATTGTGTTAAATTATGGGATTTTTTAATAGATGAATTTGAAAAAATTGAAAAAAAGAAAGAAAATGTTCATTCTGAAAAGAAATATAAAGATAGGGGAATGGCTAAAAAATACGTAGATGATACATTTTTACTTGACTATTTAATACTTCAGTGTGTAGAAGATCCTGCAATAAAAGAAACTCATAAAAAAGAAATAATAGAGAAACTTATTGCTAATGTCATTGAAAAAGTAATAGATATGGATGTCTCTGTTTCAGAAAAACAGTTAAAAGACCTTGTAGCTAGGCAATATACAGTTGTAAAATACAAAAAATCTCTTTCAAATAAAGAGATACAAGAGATATTTAAAAGACACATTAATAAATATATGGAAAAAATTTCTAGAAGAGTGTAAAGGATGTTAAAAGATGGATAAAGGTGATACAAGTGAAGGAAAATTTGATAGTGTTGTTACTTTTATAAAAGGAATATGTATTATATTTTTAATTATTATGATTGTTGTACTCGCACTTCAAAGATTCTCGAATAACAATATAGCGATAGGTGGGTATAGAGTTTTTACAGTTGCAACTGGAAGTATGATACCGGTTTACAAAGTAGGAGATACTATTTTGGTAAAAAAAGTTGATACTAATTCACTTCAAATTAATGATGTTATTACATATTTAGGTGAAAAAGACGACTTTGCAGGAAGAGTTGTAACACACAGAATTAAGGATATAGAAGAGACAGATGAAGGAAAAATTTATCATACTCAAGGTGATGCTAATCCTACTGAAGATCCTACAATAAAGGGAAATCAAATATATGGAAAAGTAGTTTATAAATTTATAATCATAAGTATGCTTACAAAACTTATGAATAATTTAAAAGCATTTTATATATTGGTATTTTTGCCACTTGGATTTCTTTTCTTTATACAAATAAAAGATAAAATAAAAGAGAAAAGAATAAAAGAAATTGAAAATGAAGAGGAAGATGATGAGTAAAAATAAGCGAAAGGAGATATTATGAATAGTGATGTTCAAGATGAAGTATTAAAACAGATATTATATGATGCTGTTTCAGAAGAAGTAGAAAAAAGTTATTCACAAGAAGAAAAAAGCACTAATGATAATATCTTAAAAAACAAAAAAGAAAAAAAGCATGGAGATAGTAAAACGGTAAAGATTTTGAAATATGATATAAAGATAAAAACTATACTTATGCTTATAGTTGCTCTTCTTGTAAATACATATGCATGGTTTATATATATATCGACAGTTTCAATGGATTTATCTATGCATATACAAAGCTGGTTATTTGAATTTTCAGAATCAGAAGATGAAGTGGTAATAGCTGTTGATCACATATATCCGGGAATGGAAACAATTGAAAAAACAATCACTGGTACAAACATGGGTGAAATGTCTGCTGATATGACAGTAGAACTTAGTTCTTTAAGAATCTTTGATAATACATATAATGTAGGAGATACATATACTGATGCCGGTGGAATTGAACATGAATATACATCAGAAGGATTAATAAGATCTCTTCAGGAAGACTACCCATTTAAAGTTAATATTTACATCGGAGGAGAACTATATGATGGTACAAAAATTGCACTTGCAACAGGTGACTCTAAAGAAGTAAAGTATGAAGTAGTGTGGCCATATGAAGGCACAACAAATGCAAATGCATTAGCAGGCTATGATTCTATAGATACACAATATGGAAATGAAGCATATTATTATTATGAAGATCATAAAGATGATCCAGATACTGAAGCTGCTAAATATCCAATTTTTATTAAACTTGAAATGAAAGCACAACAAGCAAGTGCACATTCATCAACAAATACAACAAGCAATACTACTACAAACACTACAACAAATACAGGCCCATAAAACATGTTATTATTATATACGTTTTTTCGCTTATAAAGCCGTAATTATTCGTGAAAAAGTTGTAAAAACGACAAAAAAATCAATAAAATAATTGAAATTTTGGTAAATAAATTGACTGTTTTGTCTAAAAGACTACGGAAATGCTGAAAAACGGTCGAAAAAACACAAAAAATGGACTAAAATTGAAAAATTATCATTAAAAAAATATTTTTTAAGATTTATGAAAGTACTGTAAAATATAGATTTCTTTGATTATTACAGAAATGTTACAAAAACGTAAAAAAGCCCAAAAAACATTGTAACATTAAGGTAAAACAAATGTGAATGTTTTGTAATTGAACAGTTGGCTACAGTGTGCTACAATAAGAGTATATTGGAGAATAGGTGAAATTCAGTATGTGCGTCATTCTTTATAGTTTGATAGATAGTTTGATAGGAGGTGGGTGGTTCAATGACTAACTATGAATTTGAAACTGCCTCTAACAAAATATATCGACGTGATTTACGAATAAGAATGATAAGACTTTCTTTATTAATTCTCTTAATTTTTTTGATTATTCTTTATTTTATTCTTCAAACAGTATATGAAGCAGGACATTTTACAATTATCCTGGATCAGAACTCAATGTGGAATAAAGGTATTGTCATTTATGATAATATTAATGAAAAGAAAATCTCGAGAGAATTGTCAGCATCTCCTGTATCTAGAATGGATAATATATCCATTAATTGGTTGCCTGATAACCTAGATACAGCTCAGGATGGATCTCATAATGGTGATAATTACATTGCCTATACATTTTATATAGAAAATGAAGGCAAAGAAAATGTGAATTATTGGTATGAGATTTTAATAGATGATATTGTATTGAATGTCGATGAAGCTATAAGAGTACAAGTATACTTGAATGGAAATTCTACAGTGTATGCAAAGAAAAATGGTGTTACTGAAGAGGCTGAGCCTAACACGAAGCCATTTGAATCTGATGATACAATTATGCTAGAAAGTAGACAAAACTTTAGTCCAGGTGATATAGATAAATTTACTATTGTAGTTTGGATTGAAGGTGACGATCCAGATTGCACAAATGCTTTACTTGGTGGAGAACTAAAGATGCATATGAATATTACAGAAGAACACATTAATTAAGAAACATAGGAGGAAAGTTATGAGTAAGAAAATTAGTAAGAAACAAACAAAACTAAATAATCTTTTGATTATTTTGATTTTAGCTGCTCTATTGCTTATCATGTCAACTTATGCATGGTTTACAGCAAATAGAACAGTTAGAATTGATGCCATTAATGTAAATGTTACTACAGTTAATGGTTTGCAGATATCTGCAAATGGATATGATTGGAAAACAATCTTAAGTAATGAAGATATTGCAGGGGCATACCAATCAAATAGATCAAATGGAATTGGTGGTTATCCAACCGTTATAAACCAATTACCATCTGTTATAGCTCCAGTATCAACTGCGTTTACACAAGCAAGTTCTTCAGGCGCTGGTGCAAATCAGTTAGCAATGTTTTATGGTACAGTTGAAACAGATTTGAATACTGGTAAGTATTATCTAACTGCTGTAAAACAAACAGATACTAGCACAAATGGATTTGAAAATACGCAAGGTACAAATTATTACATGGCATTTGATGTTTTCCTAAAGCTTAGTGGTGAAGATTCAGATTTATATTTCTCTGCTGATGCTGAGGAAGATGTACATGACAATGTTGTTAAGAATATTGATAGAGCTGCTCGTATTGCTATTATCAAGGGTAGTCATACAGATGAAGTTGAAGATTCACAAGTACCAACAGCATATCATACACTTGGTACAGCACCTGGTTCAAACAATGTATATTGTATTGAGCCAAAGGCAAATGTACATAATCAACATGCTTTAGATTATGCTACAAATATTGGATGGACGACATATAGTTCAACTTCTGTACAAAATTATGATGGTATAACTGCTGAAATTCCTGCAGCAAATAAAGTTGAACTTGGAAATGCAACAGCTGCTGTTACGCCAGCATATTTTGCAGCTGCTAATACTACTAAGGTTAATAGTGGTGATATTGCTAATGTTCAGATTCAACCAGATTCTGGTGCTTCAAAAGCTATAGAAGCTGGTGTAACGAAATATAGAGTATATCTATATATTGAAGGTCAAGATATAGATTGTGAGAACTATGCATCAGGTGGATATTTAGACTATACTTTACAATTTAGTTTGGATCCAATCGGACCATAGTTAAAGACATAATAATCTCATAATTAGCCTTTAATTATAAATTTAATAATTAATGAAATGATAGGAAAGTAAATGTAAGTTTACTTTCCTTTTGTTGTCTAAAAATATAGATAAAACATTATAAAATTAATACT
The DNA here is from genome assembly GCA_964470175.1 of uncultured Lachnospiraceae bacterium. Classification (GTDB taxonomy): domain Bacteria; phylum Bacillota; class Clostridia; order TANB77; family CAG-508; genus Scatovivens. The sequence continues at coordinate 37,579 of CAYYBL010000006.1, forward strand.
TCAATAATGTGTTTTTTTTATTACAAAAAAATAAAATCCTTTCAAAAAAAAAACTACTATGATAGAATATGTATGTTAAATTGTATAAATAGGAGTAAAAAATGCCTAATACTTATTCAAAAAGGCAAAAAAATGGCCGAAGTTCTAATATTTATAATAAGATTTCTGTACTTACTATTGTTGTATTAGTAAGTTTAGTTGTGATAAATAAAATTAATTTTTTGACAAAATCTGAAGTCATAGCAACAATCCCGGTTAATTTTAAAGAGTATACTGGTAATGATGATGTTAATTTTAAATCTGACGAGATATTAAATATTGAAATAAATCAGGACGAAGAAGGAAAAAAATATATTATTTTTCCTACAATGGTAAATGGATATTATGCTGAAAGATATAGAGTTACAAGAAAAATAAAATCAACTGTTGAAGTTCCTGTAAATGAAATTCAAAATAGTATTAATACTAACACGAGCACTAACATTAATAATACAAGTTCTAAAGTAGATAACATCCAAAGCATCACAAATGTAGTAAATACCATGCAAAGCGAAGAATTATCTTTTAGGGGAAGAAAGAGAACATTATTAACTAACGATAATATTGTATTAAATGAGATTAATGAAAATATAATAAATAACGATGGTATAGACAATGTTGAAAATGTAATTGAGGGTGATAGTGAATCTGAAGAATTAGATTCGATTAATGAAAATGTTGTCAATGAAAATACTGATGTTGAAAATGTTATTGATGTTGATAAAAAACCAGAAGATACAGCAGAAACAAATACACTAAGTGAAGATGAAGAAGATGACTCATTAGAGAATACAACTACAGATTCTACAGTAGAAAACACTACTGTAAATCAAAATTCTATTGTTCAAAACAATACTTTTTCTCATAGTGTTGAAACAATTATAGATGATTATACTGAGTATAAACCAGGTGATAAATTTTATTTGAATGACGATGAAGAAATATCTATCGGTGTTGTGTATGATACGATGCTTTTGGAAAAAATAAAACTATATAAACAAGAACTTACAAGTATAGTTGAAGATGTTAATATCAAAATTACAGGGTATATGCCAGCTGGATATCATATAAATTCAAAGATAGAGTCTATAGATGACATGAATAAACTTAAAGAAGGTGTTGTTGTTGAAGGTGATGATGCTGTTGATTTAAGTCAGACAGAAGTATTGTTAGGACTTGATCTTTCACTTGTAGATGATAATTCAAACGAATATCAGCCTATCGATTATGGTCAAAATGTTAATGTTGAAATTAGTTCAGATACATACCTTGAAAATAAACTTAGTGGAAGTGATGTAATTCCAGTACATATATCTGAGTCATATGAAGTTATAAAAGATGAGAGTACAGGCAAAGATGTTGTTCAAACGAATATTGTTTTTGAGCAGATTGAACTTGCTTATCAAGGTGGAGATACTGCTGAATTTTATGCAAATAGCTTTTCAAAATATGCTATTCTTAAAAAAAGTACACATACAGCAACTTCATTTACAATTGAAGATTATGATGATGATTACAATTACTATATAGGGAAAAATTTTACTGATAATGACGGAGTTGATTCTGGAACATATACAGATAGCACTCTTCAGAAGGTAAACGTTATATATTACTCTTATAATCCAAACAAGACAACAGGTGATAATATAGGTATCACATGTCCGTTGACATTTAACAATAATATGCAAAGAAATGGAAATCGATATACTTTTAGTACACCTCTTAATGTTTCATCTACAAAATATATTGATAAAAATGCAGGTTGGGAAATTAAAATTGCTATTCCATCTGGATTTAATACTGCAACGCTAAATGTGGAAGAAACACGTAATGCAAATTCTTCATTTAACCTTTCAAATGTGGATTATACGAACAATATCATTACATTTACTGGTACAAATTGGTTGTCTGGATGGACTCATAATTCAGATAATTCAGTTAGATCATATAGAGAAGATACCTCTACTTCAAATTTGAGGATTGTATTTGATGCAAATACTTATACGACATATGATTATTGGGGAAATCCGCAACAAACGTATTACGTACTTAATGGAAATGAGATGAACAATGTACGTAATGTAAATAGTTTCACAACTCTTGAGAAATTTCAGAGAGGATATATATCGTCTACAGAAAGACAAACACAGATTACATATACAAAAGCAGTATATAAATCAGGCTCAAATATATCTGTTGAGCTTATTGACAATCCGTTTATGGATAGACCTATTGGGTATGGTTTTAATGGATGGCTTTCTACTAATTCTTCTGCAAATATATCTATAAATGCAGATACTAAAGTGCAAACTCTTTCTATAAATGTACCTGCTAATATTAATACTTCAGATACATTTGAGATAAAATTGTACCCAGATTGGAAGGAGGCTACTTATGTATTTGTATCTGCTGGATCAAGTAATACAAATAATGGATTATCTGCACTTTATCCAGTTGGTAATTTTGCTACAGCATACAATGTTATAAATTCAAATTATAAAACTGCAACTAATGCATCAGACAGAGAATTAAATATAATTGTTCTTATGAACGGAAGTCAAAATATACAAACATTTGGTAGAGCACTTACGCTTACTAGTTTAGCTGATAATACAGATTATAGAAGTGAAGCGACTTTAAATGTAAATGCCAATATATCCCTTACAAATGATTTTCAAATTGATTTCGTAAATACAACTGGTTCTGTAAATTACAGATCAGCAAACTATACAGATTATTTCAATTACAGAGGATGTTTTATAAATAGGTATATTGTTGGTGATAGAAGAAATTTACGAATAGGTAGAGGAATGTATCCATTAGATGATGATACATATAAAACAACATTTGCTCAAGTAATAGGTGGTCCAACAGGAAGTAGTAATACTTCTCGTTCATATAGAACAGTTGTTGAATCTGGAAAGTATTTTAATATACAATCTGGAGCTACAAATGCTAGTTATAATTATTATGGTATAACAACAGCTACATATACATCTGATGCAACTTTAGTTATTGGAAATGATATTGATAGAGCGCTTGAAGATGATGATTCACTTAAGATATCAGCACAGCTTTCATCAAGAACAGCTGCAGGAAATGTAACCTCAAAGACAACAAATGGTTATGCGTTTGATATGATTATTAAAAGTGGAACTATTGGAAGAGAGATATTTGATCAAAGAGTTTATGAACCATATATTTATGCTGGTATTTATTGTGGGGGAAGCTTTAGTGCAAATGATGATAAAGGACACAGAAGAGTTATAATTGAAGGTGGAAATGTAGCAAATATAATTGGTGGATTGGCAATAAACGCAAATGATAAAAATAGGTATAGGACTGAAATATATGTAAAAGATGGATATGTTCAAAACATAGTTGGAGGTGCAGGCGTATCAACTACGAATGGCAATAGAACAATACAGGTTACAGGAGGTACTATAAAATATAGTATAAGTGGTGCATCAAATGGATATGCTGCAAGTGATACAGATCCAGGTAACCTTAATGGAAAGACTATGGTTTATGTTGGTGGAAATGCAGTAGTTGGCGCTGATGATAATGGTAATGTGACAAACGATGCGTTGTATGAGGTTGAATCAGGATCTGTTTTAGGCGCCGGAAATGGAAACGCAAATTACAAAGATACTGCTGGTAGTGCAGAAAAAACTCATGTCATAATAGATGGAAATGCTACTATTCACGGTAATGTATATGCAGGTGGAAACTATGGACAGGTAAATCTATCAAATTCATATGTTTATTCATATTCTTATGGATATGAAAATAAAAGTGCTAATATTGTTTCGGGAGAAACTTATGTGATGTCAACAAGTCAGACAATAGGTGCTTATTTATATACTACAAGAAGAAATAGAAGATATAGTTTTAATACACGTAATTTTAATGCAAATAGTACAAATGTTGGTGATGACGGATTATGGATTTTTGAGCGTCAGCAGGATGGGACTTATATAATACAAAATAGTTATTATGATTATTATGGTGCTTATATATATTACACAAATAATTCTTTTAATTTGACCGATAATGAAAATAATGCAGTGAGATTTTATTCAGAATTAAATGGAGATAAAGTAGGATTTTATTATTTATACAATAATACCAAACGATATTTTAGTATAGAAAATTATGGAAATTATTCTACTACCCCGGTATATTTTTATTTATTAAAACGTGTAAGTATAGCAAATCTTGTAAGTGCTCCTACACAAGAAGAACTTGTCGCACAAGTTGATATTGTTGATGGTACTGTAAAAGGTAATGTGTATGGAGGTTCAAATCAAAATAATATAAATGGTTGTTCGAAGACAACGATGAAATCAGGTAAAGTTGAAGGATGTATGTATGGAGGATCAAATACATCTGGTACTATTGCACAGAATGCTACTATAGAAATTACAGGTGGTATAATAGGTGATGGTACACACGACGATGCTGTTTTTGCAGGAGGGTTAGGTACAGCAACATCAGTAGCTAGAAATGCTACTTTGACCATAAGAGATGATAATGAAAATGTTAATATAACAGGAAATATTTATGGAGGAAGTAGTCAAGGAAGAGTAAAAGGTACGTCTACAACAACTATATATAATGACACGTCAAATGATAGTGGAGAAAACAGTAAAAAAATAACTTTATCTAGTGAGATATTTGGTGGTGGCAAAGGAACAGATACCATTATAGCTTATAATGATAATGATACAACAGTTAGTGTAGATGGATTGGATAATAGTAGTTCTGTTACAGTTTATGGTGGAGCAAATGTCAATGGACAAACCACTGGTGATATACTTGTAAATATTGGAAATAATGAGACTACATTTGTAGATAAAGTATTTGGCGGAGGTAAATCTGCAGATGTACAAAATACAACAACATCTTGTAATGTATACGTATACAGTAATGGAACAGTTAATAAAGCTTATGGCGGAGGAAATGAAGCAAGTATAATTGGAAATAAAAATAGTTTACAAAGAGCAGTTACTATAGACGGTGGAAAAGTATTAGATAGTGTATATGGTGGTTCGAATGAAAGCGGAACTCTTGATTATTCACATGTAATTTTGTTAAATGGTGCCAAAGCTAAGACTGTATATGGTGCAGGTTTTGGAGGAAATACAAGTGTAGGTGATACAGAAGTTAGTATTAGCGGTTCTACTGCAAATACAGTATATGGCGGTGGATTTGGAGGAAAAGTTACACGAAATACTTTAGTTACAATCGATTCTTCATCAGTACCTGTTGTTACAGAAAATGATTCAACATATGGTGGAAATGTATATGGTGGCGGACAGGGAGTTGATGCTACTGTGAGTGGAAATACTAGTGTTGATATCACAAGTTCAACAATTGGAGCATCAGTATATGGTGGTGGAGATATGGGTAAAGTCGAAGGTAATACAAATATTTCTACTACAGGAACTACAATTACATCAAATATATATGGTGGAGGAAATAATGGTGATGTTTCAGGAAAAGGAACATTGAATATAAATTCATCAAATAGTGACACTGTCTATGGTGGCGGAAAAAGTGCTAAAATTGGCAGCACGGATGTTACAGTTACGAATGGCTCAACGGTACATGATGTATTTGGAGGAGGGCAAGGTAGTACTGCTGTAACTGAAACAAATACAAAAGTAGTTATAGATAGAAGTAATGTCACAACAAAGACCGTTACTGTAGAAGATGAAGAAGGAAACCCAACCACTGAAATCGTTGGAGGAAATGTATTTGGCGGTGGTGATTCTGGAAATGTAACAGGTAATACAAGTGTTGAAATAAGAGAATCATCTACAATAGCAAGTAATGTGTATGGTGGAGGAAATGAAGCTACTGTTGGAGGAAATACTGTTACAAGTATAAAATCTTCAACTGTTACAAAGGATGTATTTGGCGGAGGAAATAAAGCAGATGTTTCAGGAACAACTTCTGTTACAATGGAATCAACTTCTTCAGCAAATAATGTGTATGGTGGCGGAAATGATGCTAATGTACTAGGATCTACTTCTGTTACAATGAAAACAAATGCCTCAGCTAACAATGTGTATGGTGGCGGAAATAATGGAACTGTTGGAAGTAGTGAATCAAATAATGCAACTACTACTGTAAATTTGAATTATGCTAATATTACGCAAAATATTTATGGTGGTGGAAATAAAGGAAATGTATATGGCACTGCAAATGTTACATCTTCTGGTTCAATTGGAAATACGGTGTATGGTGGTGGATGTGCAGCCACGGTTTATGCGACAGATGTAAATATAAATAATAGCTCTATCTATAGTTATGTGTTTGGTGGTGGACAAGGTGTGACAGCTTTAACTACAACAGACACAAAGGTAAAAGTAAATTCAAGTACAATTAATGTTGATGTATATGGAGGAGGAGATTCTGGTGCAGTAGGTGGATCTACAATGGTGGGCCTTACAGGAGCAACTATTTTAGGAAGTGCATATGGTGCAGGAAATGGTGCTGATGCTACAGTTGCTAATAATTCA
>CAYYBL010000007.1:0-40308 GCA_964470175.1 uncultured Lachnospiraceae bacterium
TCCTTCACTTAAGTATTCATTAATTTTTTGAATTACTTTTTCCATATATTTGATAGGTGATTTTATTCTAGCATATGCTTGTATACAATTTGGATTTTCAGGCGTATTATATTTTTTGGCTAAAAAAGAAAAATCTTCATTAAAATTTTTAATTGCACTTGAAAGATAAGTGCTATCAGTATCATAATCAGCGCCAGGCATATATGTAAGATCTTTATATAAATCAAGTGCATTATAAATTGCTGAATAAATCTCAATTTGTTTTTGAGATGTAATTTGATTATTTTGAATTGCTTTCACAATCTCTCTTTTTAATAGTTTGATAACATCAGCAGGCGCTCCTGAATAATGTCTGAGGTTTAAGCTAATATGTGGATTTTCCCAGCCTTGTACTTTATATTTCATCTTTTTTCCCCATTTCAACTATCTAACATTATATCACAAAAGGCAGTCTCTATCAACATATATGGCTTGTTTTTTATAATTAGATAGAATATAATGTAGAAAATTTTATTAAAGAGGTTTTCTAAAGATGAATTTAAAGTTTTCAAATGCAAGATTAGAATACACTGATGATATAAATAATGCGGATTTCGTGACACATAATGGTACATTTCATGCAGATGAAGTTTTTTCTACAATTATACTAATGGGAGTTGTAGATAAAGACATAATATATATATCTAGATCAAGTGATATTCCTAATAATGAAAAAACAATAGTATATGATGTGGGACTTGGGAAATTTGATCATCATCAAGAAGGTGGAAATGGCATGAGGGATAATGGTATCAAATATGCATCTTGTGGTCTTGTTTGGAGAGAGTTTGGAAGGACATATCTAGAGAATGTTGGAATTACAAATGTAGATATGGCTTGGAATATGGTTGAAAACGCAATTGTACAAGATATAGATAGTGGAGATAATGGACAGGCAGATAAGGAAAAATTGTATGACTTTGAAGCATATGGAGTTGCAGATTTTGTTGATTTATTTAACTCAAATTGGAATGAAGAAGATAGACAAAATGATTTTTTCATCGATGTAGTATATTATATGAAAGTTTTATTTGAAAAACTTATTACAAGAATAAATAGTAAAATAGAGGCAAAAGAAATAATAGAAAGAAGTATAGAAAATTCAACTGACCAGGTAATTGTATTAGATAAGTATCTTCCATGGAAAGATTTAGTTTTGGAAAGCGAAAATCCAAAATCGAAAGATTTACTATATATTATTTTCCCATCAAATAGAGGAGGATATAGCATTTATGCAATTCCTAATAAAAAGGGAAGTTTTGATGTAAGAAAAGAGTTTCCAAAAGAATGGGCAGGACTCAGAGATGAAGAACTTCAAAAAGTTACAGGAGTCGAAACTGCAAGATTTTGTCATAATGGAAGATTTATTTGTACAACAGAGAGTTTATGTGATGCAAAGGAGATTGCAAGAAAGGCAGTAGATTATAATTTATTAACATAAACGACAATTCGTGTAATATAAAGGTAACAAGATTTTAACTGAATTTTTATTGTAATAATTCCTTGAATATAGTATAAAATAGATAATAGGTTTTTGCCTATCTTACAAAAGGAGGAATTATAAGGATGAAAGAATATAATTTAGTAGAATCACAAGAGTCAAAGAATTTGCCAGCTGTAGTTGGTTTTTGGGGTAGAGTAAAGAAATTTCTTGCATCAGAAATAGATTTAAATAAGCCAATCGTACTTGAACTTACACCAATGGAAGAAAAAGTTTTGACTGAAGTTCATGATTTCTTGTTCCAAGAAATAAGATTTCCAGAATTACATGATTTCTTCTTTGGAGATATTACATTTTTCAAGAAAAAAGCAAAATAATTTGATTTAAGTTTATAGATTAGTAATGACTAAGGGACGTTTTTTGTATAAAAAATGTCCTATTTTTATAGGATTAAAAATTTTGGAAGGAGTTATATATGAACAAAAAGAGAATAATAACTATTTTAAAAATTTTAGTAGTTATATTTTGTATAGCATCCGTGTATACATTTGTAAATTACAAAATAGGTGGAAAAAATGACTTTACACTTAGACAAAGTGATTCATACAAAGTTGGTTCAAGGTATGAATCTACCATAAGAATTACAAGTAAAGAAAATCAAATGGAAGATATGAGTGAATACGATATAAAAGCAAAACTATATGATAATGATGGAAAACCAGTAGGTAAAGCTGTATACAAAGGAAAAACAAATAAAAATGGCATAGCAAATATTTCATTTGACCTTCCAAATGATTTGCAAGAAGGAAAGTACAAGTTAAAGGTTACTTGTAGTGGTAAATTTAGAAAAGATAAACATAAATTTGATGTAAATATTGTAAAAGATAACTTAGATTATATAAATATATCATTAGATAAGGGGATATATAAGCCAGGTGATAGCGTAAAATATAGTGCTATGATTGTATCTAAAAATGATTTGGTACCATCTCAAAACTCAAATATAAAAGTGAATATATATGACGGTAATGATAACAGAGTATATTCTGAAGAAACAAATTCTACAGAATATGGAATTGTTTCTGGGACATTTACTTTGGCTGATGAAGTAAATAGTGGTACATATACTATAGAAGTAAACACAGATGATGGAATGAAAGAAAGGAAAAACTTTACTGTAAATCCATATGTTACACCACAATTTGAAGTAAATATATCAAGGGACAAAGATGTATATTTAAAAAATGATATTGCAAATATTACGATAAACGCAAAATATTTTTTTGGAGAAAATGTTGTAAATGCTAAAGTTATAGGAAATGTGGATGGAAAAGAATTTCAAGGATATACAGATGAGCAAGGTAATCTTGTAAAAGAAGTTCCACTAAATGAAGCAAGACAATATAGTTTGAAAGCTCAGGTTGTAGATAGTTCAAATTATCTTGTAGAAGCTGAAACAATTTTTGTTGCAAGTAAAGATGTATTTAATGTTGAGTTTTATCCAGAATTGGGAATGATTACAAAGGGAGTGGATAATATTATATATGTGCATGCTAAAGATCCAAATGGAAAAGCATTGAAAACTCATAATGAATTGGTAATTGGTAACAACTTAAAGAAACAGGTTATAACAGATGATAAAGGTATTGGAAGTTTTACAATTACTGAAAGTGAAGTGAATCGTGTTTTCTCATCTACTGGAGAAATATATGTTTCAGGAAGATCAAAAAATGTTGAAACTCAGGAAGAGATAAATATAAGAGATACAATTGAAGTAAACACAAATTCAAATACCATTATAAAAACTGATAAGACTAAATATAATCAAGGAGATACAATTGATATTTCATTAATAAATGCTGGGAAGAACGGAAGTGAGATACTAGTACTTAAAGATAATCAGATTGTTAAGTCAATCTCTTTTGAAGAAAACAGCACAAGTTTAGAACTAGATGATTTATCTGGAATTATAGATTTATATTTGATTGGTGAAGTAAAGGATAATGATTTGGTTAAATCTACATATTATAATAGAACGAGATATAACAGAGGTGTTGTATCTAAAAAGACTATTTTTATAAAACCGAAAAAGCAATTGAGTATTAATATTTCAAATGGTAGTAACGATACTTATAAACCAGGAGAAGAGGTGTCATTTGAATTTGAAACCTTTGATGAAAATAATAAAAATGTCGAAAGTAATTTATTATTAAGTATAATAGATAAATCTGTATTAAGCATAGCAGAAAATGATTTGTCTATAGATAATATAAAGATTGCTCTTCAAGACTTAAAAATCGATGACAAAAATACTTTAGCAGATTTGTATGTAAATATTATTGATGAAGGCTCCGATACACTTTTTGATGAGATATTTTTGAAGCAAAAAATAGATACTTCAATTATAAAAGCAAATTATTATGATTCTTATGCAAATGATGTATTATTATTATTAGCATTGTTATTTTTAATATTAACTTGCGTGAATGTGATTATCATTATAGTAATAAAACATCCTGAGGGTGCAAAAAAATTCTATACTAAAATAATAAAAAGCTTTGTTATTTTAGTAGGTTTGACATTAATTATTTATATTGCGATGGTGGTTTTAAGTTATGATATAGAATATGATGGTGTATTTTCGGATTTAGGAAATGCTGTAGATACATTACTTTATCTTGATGTTCCTATATTATTTTTAACAATATCATTATTTGCTGCTGGCTCATATTTGTTATTCTTTTATAGATATAGGGAATTCTTATTTGATTTTGTTATTAATACGGTTTTTATACCAATAGTATTAGATGGTTTATTTTACATTTTCTACGATTTGATGTATAGCTTTACGGTTGTAATACCAATTATAATAGTACTTGTATTTTTCATAATATGTATAATTATTGCAAAAATAAGGAAGAACATTTCATTTATAACTTCTTTCTTAAAAAAATGTTTATATGCACTTATGGTTGCGGCAGCTGTAAAAGTTTCACGTGAGTCTATAGTATTATTTATAGTAGGTTTGATATTCTTAAACATCATTGAATATGCTTGGATTTATAAAAAGAAACGTGAAAAGGCAATTAAAGATGGAAAACTTGTTTTGAATATAACAGCAAATCAGATTGTAGGATTGGTTTTACTTTTGATAATGGTAGTAGTTATTTCGTTCATTGCATTATATATTTATACTTCATCACAAGCAACAATTCAAAATTCTATGACTGATATGTCTACAGGTGAATATTCTGGTGGTGGAATAACTTTTGATTCAATCACTTCAGATGATACAATAAGAGGATCTGCTAGTGATACGACAGGAACTGCAAGTAGTGCTAAAAGTATTTTACCAAGTTTTAGCCTTAATTCAAAAACTGATGAAGCAGAAGATACTAGTGTCGTAGAAGAAAGAATAGATGAATATGTAAATGAGGAAGAAACTGATATTGCAGTGGGTACAGCATCAAAGGAAAAAGAAGAAAAAGTACGTAATGTCTTTTTAGAGAGTTTAGCATTCATTCCAGATATTGTTACACAAAATGGAAAAGCAAGTCAAAATATTACTCTTAGTGATAATATTACTACATGGAATATTCAAGTAGTTGGAAATACTAAAGATGGTAATATAGGATATAATTCATCTGAAATTAAAGTATTTAAAGATTTTTTTGTAAACTTTACTTTACCTACAAATAGCGTAATTACAGATAAAGTAAGTATTCCAGTTACTGTATATAATTATACACAAAGTGATATGAATGTAAGTCTTAATGTAGTACAAAATGATTGGTCAAATATAGGCGAATATACACGTGAAGTAGTAGTTGCTCCAAATCAAACGACTATGGTATATGTACCTTTAGAGATAATTAAAGAAGGTGCAAATACTCTAAGAATTGAAGCTAAATCAAATGGTGTGCAAGATATTGTAGAAAAACAAATGGTGATAAAACCAAATGGAATAGAAACAGAAGAAGTTGTTTCATCTGGTATGTTTGAAGACAAGTATGTGCAAGATGTAATCTATGATGAGAATGCAGTAGATGGTACAAAGAGTTTGAAGGTTAAATTATATCCATCTATTGAAATGCAAGCAATAGAAAACATAGATGCTATATTAAAAATGCCAACAGGATGTTTTGAACAAGTTTCATCATCATTATATCCAGATATATTGGTTTTAAAATATATGAAAAATAAAGGAATAAAAGATGATGAACTAGAAAATAAGGCAAAATCATATATTTCTAGTGGATATCAAAAAATTCTTTCATATGAAGTACATGGTACAAGTGGAGGATATTCTTTGTATGGAAATTCACCTGCTGAACCAGTACTCACAGCATTTGGACTTATGGAACTTTCCGATGCTAGTGAAGTTTATGATATAGATGAAAATGTAATCGAAGAGATGAAGAATTATTTATTTGGCGTACAGAGTGGTAATGGGACTTTCAAGTATAGTTCAACATATATTGGTGGTAGTGAGAGTAAAGATGAAGTTGCGATGAATGCATACATTATTTGGGCTTTATCTGAAGTAGCACCTAAAGATAAAAGACTTGAAAAATCTGTAGATTATTTGAAAAGTAAATATAAGTCTCAAAAGGACCCATATACCGTTGCACTTATTGCAAATGTATTTGCTAATGTTGAAGCAAATGAATATAGCGATGCAATAGATATGCTTTCAAAATGTTTAATTGAAGATGAGAGTGGCATTCATGTTAAATCCGAAATAAGAGATTATTATGGATCACATGGCTCATATCAAAATGTACAGTCTACAGCACTTACAGCAATGGCATATGCTAAAGATATGAAGAATAATGATGTTAAGAAAATGATGAATTATCTTGTTTCAGCAAAATCTCCTAATGGATCTTGGGGAACAACTCAATCAACTATTTTAGCATTAAAAGCAATTGCAAGTGTTGGAAATGAAGATGATATTAAAAATCAAAAAGTTATTGTAAAACTAAATAATGAGGAAAAAGAAATCGATATTACTAAAGATACGCTTTCATATTATGAGGTTGAATTTGAGAATGTTTCTAATGAAGGAAAACTTGAAATAGATAATGAAAAAGGAAGTTTTGTTTATGAAATAATTAAATCATATTATGAAACATATGAGGAAGCTCTTTTGAATAAAAATACTGGAATAGCTTTAAATCAAAACATTACTAAAACAGGTTTGGTAAATGATATCATATATCAGACTATAAATCTTGAGAATATTTCTAACTCTAATATAGATAATGCTCAGCTACAGATATACATACCTCAAGGTGCTAGTGTAGATGAGAGTTCGCTTATGATGCTTCAAAGTAGAGGATTGATTGAAAAATATGAATATAATTATTCAACTATAAATCTATATTTGAGAAATTTTGAAAAGAATATGCATATTTCTTTAGATGTTAAATATAGAGCAAACTATCCAGTTGATGTTACAGGTGCAGTTATTAGAGCTTATGATTATTATAATCCAGAAGTTTCTGGTTTGACTCTTCCTGAAAATATAGTTATTAATTAATAAATTTAGAAGGATAACCTTATTGACAAAGGTAACTATTCGTTATATATTCTAGTAAAAATAGAGTTGTAAATACTCTTATTGAAACTGTAGTTACCTTTGTGTCTTTATTTAGAAGAAAGGAGAAAAGAAATGGTTCAGACAGCATGTGATAGCAAAGTTTCTGTTTTGTACACTCCTTCTTTTGACATAGAAAAAGAGTTTCAGATTAGTTTGTTGATAGATAACTCATATGGATATGTCACAAGTGTGGAAGTACATTTTAACAGACGAGGTCAAAAACCAGGTGAAGATAGGATTTTAAGACTTGATTATGATTCGCAACTATTTAGCGGTAATCGTTCAACATTTGTAGGAAAAGTATTATTTAAACATCCAGGTTATAGGACGTTTATTATTTACGTGAAGTTTATGAATGGCGACGAAAAAGTTGTTTCTTATGATCCAATTAATGATTGTGCTATGATATCTGATAAATCCATTGGAGCATCTCATTATTTTTGGGAATGTTTTGGATATTATGACAGATTCGTAGTACCAGAAAGAATCAAAGGAGGTATTTTATATCAGATTTTTGTTGATACTCACAAGGCAGTAGATATTCCAGAGGAGGTAAAAGAGTACGTAATACCTTGGAATTCTCCGATAAGATGGGAGCCAGTTGGTACAACTATTGAAGATGGAAAAGAAGTTCCTCTTTATAGTAATTATGTTACTTATGGTGCATATGGTGGAAATTTGAAAGGTATAATTTCAGATATTCCACGTATAAAATCACTAGGTGTTACCGCACTTTATCTTACTCCAATTTTGGATAGCCCTTCAACCAACAGGTATGATACGAGAGATTACTATAAAATTGATAAAATGGTTGGTTCAAAAGAAGATCTTGAAAGACTTTATAATGAATGTCATAAATATGACATGGATTTTGGTCTGGATCTAGTATTTAACCATTGTTCAAGTGAGTCTCCTCTTATCAAAGATCATCCTGGTATGTTCACAGTTCCTCCAACATTTTGGTGGGGATTTAAAACTCTTATTCAGTTTGATCAAGAGAGTGAAGAATATAAGAAGTATATTGCAGAATATCTTCATTTTATTGAAAAATATGTAGATTTTATTCGTCTCGATGTTGCTGATAATTTGTCTGATGAAACACTCAAAATAATACGAGCTAATTTTCACAAGTATATTTTGGGTGAAGTATGGAAAGATGCTATTACTGGTGAATATAGGGATTTCCTTATAGGTGATGAACTTGATGGACATATGAACTATAGGTTTGCAAATGCTTTTTATAAGCTTATAAGATGGAGGGATTCTGAAAGTTATAATGCTATTGTAAACAAAATTACCAAATTGTATCCGCCAAAAGCACTTGATGTTTCACCAATTTTTTGTTCAAGTCACGATATTCCTCGAAAAGGAAATATTTTAACAAATCCTTTAATGCCTTCAAATGGCACAGAAAATGTTTGGGATTTTGATAAACTGCCTATTTGGACCAAAAATGGCGAATTTGATACCTATTTCTTCAGACATTGGAGTAGTTTGCATGATTCAGTACCATTAGAACTTAGAGAAGAAGCATTTAAACTTGAAGCTTTACTCATACTCCTTCAGTATACTCATCCAGGTCTTCCTGTGATTTTTTCAGGAGATGAAGTCGGAGTGCAAGGACTTAGAGATCCTTTTAATAGGAAACCTTTTCCTTGGGATGATTTTGAGACCGAGTATTCTCAAAGGTATTTTAATATGTATGTTAGAGCTGGAAAGTTTAGAAACGCATACAAAGAAATATTGGGTGATTCAAGAAATTACAAGCCTTATTATGCTGATAGAAATGGATGTTTATTTCAAAGAGCAAATCTTAGGGTAGCAATTAATTTGGGAGAAGATGTGAGATATATTCCAATGCTTGCTGATACAAAAATAGTTTATGTTGCTAATTGTAATGAAGAAAAAGTGAATTCTTTATTTGATGGTAAAATAAGACCTTTTGAAGGTTATGTTGTTTTAGCACAATAAAAATGAATCGTTTATGGGGCCCACGTGTTCGTGGGCCCCTTATACTATAGAAAATGCAAATCAATTCCTATAGTATCTCCTTTTGTTCTTAAGCTATTGTACAAACAAATATTTACTTGACAGTTTGGGATAATACGTATAAAATATAATGGTAGAAATAAATACAATATAAATTTTATAAATAGAGATGATTTATAAGTATAATTTTGTTGTACATTGAAAATTAAATAGAAAAGAGGTAAATGGAATTATGAGCACTATTATTATTACAGTCGTTATCACTCTTCTAATCTCAGGGGTAGTTTTTACTTATATTGGATATACAATTAGAAAAAAGACAGCAGAATCAAAGATAAAAAGCGCTGAAATTGAAGCAAAAAGAATTATTGATGATGGAAAAGTTGAAGCTGAAAAACTAAAAAAAGAAGAAGTTATTAAAGCAAAAGAAGAAGTATTACAGCTTAGGACAGATTTAGACAAAGAGATTAAAGAAAGAAGGGGCGATATACAGACTCAAGAAAGAAGACTTATTCAAAAGGAAGAAAATCTTGATAAGAGAGTAGCTATGTATGAAAATAAGGAAAGAGAGCTTGAAAAGAAGTTTCTTGAAAATGATGAAAAAAGAAAATCATTGGATGACCTTATTAATAAGCAGACAGAAGAATTACAAAGAATTTCTGGATTGACAGTAGAACAAGCTAAGGTACAACTTCTTAGTGATGTAGAAAAAGAAATTACTGCAGAAAAAGCTCAGATTATCAAGGATGCAGAAACAAAGGCCAGAGAAGAATCATCAAAAAATGCAAAAGAGATTGTTACTATGGCTATACAAAAATGTGCTGCTGATCATACTTCAGAGACAACAGTATCTATAGTTCAACTTCCAAATGATGAGATGAAGGGAAGACTAATAGGAAGAGAAGGAAGAAATATTAAAGCATTAGAAACTCTTACTGGTATAGACTTAATTGTTGATGATACACCAGAAGCTGTTGTAATATCTGGATTTGATCCATTACGAAGAGAAGTAGCTAGGATTGCAATTGAAAAATTACTTGAAGATGGAAGAATTCATCCAGCGAAGATTGAGGAAATGGTTGAGAAGGCAAAAGAGGAACTTGCTGAAACAATCAAAGAAGAAGGAGAAAGAGCAGTACTTGAAACAGGTGTAAATAATTTACATCCAGATTTAGTAAAACTTATAGGAAAATTAAGATATAGAACCAGTTATGGTCAAAATGTTTTAAATCATTCTATAGAGGTATCAAATTTAGCTAGAATAATGGCTGAAGAACTTGGATTAAACCCAAAAATTGCAAGAAGAGCCGGCTTACTTCATGATATTGGTAAGGCTTTGGACCACGATATGGAAGGAACACATGTCGAACTTGGTGTAGAAGTACTTAAAAAATATAAAGAAAACAACACTGTAATAAATGCAGTAGAGGCACATCATGGAGATGTAGAACCTATGTCATTAGAAGCAGTTTTAGTTCAAGCAGCTGACGCTATTTCAGCATCAAGACCTGGAGCTAGAAGAGAAACACTTGAGTCATATATAAAAAGACTTGAGAAACTTGAAGAGATTGCAGATTCATTTGATGGAGTTGAAAAATCATATGCAATTCAAGCAGGTCGTGAGGTAAGACTTATAGTTAAACCTGAAAAGGTATCTGATAATGAAATGACTCTTATGGCAAGAGATGTTGCTAAGAAGATAGAATCTGAAATGGAATATCCTGGACAAATAAAGGTAAATCTTATCAGAGAATCAAGAGTTATTGATTATGCTAAATAAAAAAAGAAGACTTATTTTGAAGAAAACTTTGAAATAAGTCTTTTTTTTCTTGACATAAGCTTTTTTTCTAAATATAATATTAAAAGCAATAGTGATAATACTTTTGGAGGAATTATTTTAAATGCAAGAAGAAAAGGCTTTGGGTAGAGAAGATTATTTAAAAATGTCAGATAATGAATTAATACAAGAGATAAGATTAGGAAATCGTGATGCCCAAAATATTTTACTTCAAAGATATAAACCTTTAGTACAAATTAAGTCTAGGAGGTTTTTTATTGTTGGTGCAGAAGAAGATGATATAGTTCAAGAGGGTATGATTGGTTTATATAAAGCAATAAAGATGTATGACCATGAAAAAGAAAATTCATTTAAAACATTTGCAAATTTGTGTATTGAAAGACAACTTATTACAGCCATAAAGACCTCAAATAGACAAAAGCATATTCCACTAAATACATCTTTTTCGTTAAATGATTCTGCTTACGAAGAAAATGATGAATTATCAGTTATTGATATATTAGATGCAAAGATTGTAGAAGATCCCTTAGAGACAATTACGAGAAATGAGAGTAAAGACATAATAGAAAAACGCATATATAATGAATTAAGTAGTATGGAAAAAAGTGTTTTAGATAAGTTTTTAGATGGATATTCATATAATTCTATTGCAACGCAACTCGATATGACGCCAAAAGCTATTGATAATGCTATACAAAGAATTAGAAAAAAAGCACAAAAAAGTTTATCCGATATAGGATAAATGCCCTCTTAGCTCAGGTGGTAGAGCACTTCCTTGGTAAGGAAGAGGTCGGCAGTTCAAGTCTGCTAGTGGGCTCCATAAGAACAAAAGGGGACATTATGCAAAAACAGTATTGCATATGGTCTCCTTTTATAATTGAATTTTTGATAAAAATATGATACTATCATGCAAGAGTTGATAAATAAACTCTATTTTATGAAAAAGAAGGAAAAAAATATGAAACTTGGTATTGTAGGACTTCCAAATGTTGGAAAAAGTACTTTATTTAATAGCATAACAAAGGCAGGAGCAGAATGTGCAAATTATCCATTCTGTACTATTGAGCCAAACGTTGGGGTTGTGGCTGTCCCAGATGAAAGAGTTGATAAACTTGCTGAAATATACAATCCTCAAAAGGTTACTAAAGCAATAGTTGAATTTGTAGATATTGCTGGACTTGTAAAAGGAGCAAGCAAGGGAGAGGGACTTGGAAATAAATTTCTATCACATATTAGAGAAGTTGATAGTATAGTACAAGTGGTGAGATGTTTTGAAGATTCAAATATAGCACATGTGGATGGAAATATTGATCCGATTCGTGATATAGAGACTATCAATTTAGAACTTATATATGCAGATATAGATACTATAGATAAGAGACTTGAGAGAGCAAAGAAAATGGTAAAGGCTGATAAAAAGTATCAATTTGAGATAGATACTTTAGAAAAGGTAAAAATGGCACTTAATGAAGGAAAATGTGCTAGACAACTTGATTATACTGATGAAGAAAGTGAAGTCCTAAGAGATTGTTTTTTGCTTACAGGTAAGCCAACACTATATGTAGCTAACATTTCTGAAGATGACATATCTAATCCATATGAAAATGAAAATGTTAATAAAGTTGTAGAATACGCAAAATTAGAAAATGCAAAAGTTATACCACTTTGTGTAAAAATAGAAGAAGAATTAAGCGTGCTAGAAGGTGATGATAAAAAAGAAATGCTTGATGTTCTTGGACTTGAAGAGTCAGGTTTAAACAAACTAATAAAATCAAGTTATGACTTACTTGGACTTATGTCTTTCCTTACAGCAGGAGAACCAGAGGTGAGAGCATGGACTATCAAAAAAGGAACAAAGGCACCACAAGCAGCAGGAAAAATACATTCAGATATAGAGAGAGGGTTCATAAAAGCGGAAACAATATCATTCGATGATCTTGTAAATAAGGCAAATGGCTCTATGGTAGAAGCAAGAGACAAGGGATTGATACGTCAAGAAGGAAAAGATTATATTATGCAAGATGGAGATATAGTGTTATTTAAATTTAATGTTTAAAAAGTTTACATAAATTTACAAAAAGACTTGAAATCTTTATTTAAAAGTGTTAGAATAGATACGTTATGTAAATAAGAAAAAGTATGTTACATTAAAGTTACAAATTGTAAAAATACTTGCATTGAAAAAAAAGTATTGTTATAATTGGTACAGATGTTAGAAATAGGAGATTTAAGGGAATGAAGAAAGAAAAATTTTTATTAAGATTAATTGCGGTTGTGTTAATGATTGTTGTTTTTGGAAGTATAAATGCATTTGCAACTGACGAGAGTGGAGAGGGAGATGCTGATACTAATACAAATACAAATACAAATACTAGTTCAGAATCAAATACAAATTCAAACTCTAGCTCAGGTGGTACTTTAGGTTTATCAAATTCTAATAGTTCATCAAACAGTGTTGGAGCTAATACAACAAGTACTTCAAATAATACTAATAAGAATGCTAATTCAAATACTAATACAAATAGTAGTAAAACGAATAATACAAATAGTAATACAAATGCTTCAAATACTAAAAATAATACAAATAGTAGTAGTTCAAGCAAAAATACAAATTCTAGCTCATTACCATATGCTGGATCAAACGGAACAGTTATATTTGTTGTTGTTGCATTAGGTATATCTGCAGTATACTTCTACAAGAAAATTTCAGATTATAATGTTTAATAAATAATTGATAAAAAATTTGTAAAATAAGGACATACTAGTCATGTAGTATGTCCTATGTTTTTGTAGGAAAGAACTTCACATTTCTTATAAGATAAAGCTTTCGTCCAATGTCAAAATGCTTTTTTCTATAAAAGTCTTGAAATATAAGATGTTGTGTGATATAATTCGAAAAAATATAGAGATTTACAAAAGATACAAAGAGGTTTTAAAACTTGTTGTATCTTTTTTTGTCTATACAAACCATATAAAAGGGTGGAAAATCATGCTTGTCGATAAAATAAAAGAAAGAAAAATATTTTTGATTAGTATTTTAATTATTTCTATTATTATTGGAGTAATATATGTTTCTTGCTTAGTTCCAAGAACTTATATTTCTACAACTACAATAATGATAATAGAAAAAGAAAAAATTGATGAACAAAATTATAAAAATAAAGGTAATGTAGAATTATCAAATAACATGAGTGCTACAGTAGAAGAACTTCTTGAAAGCAATATAGTAGTTGAAAAGATTAAAACGAATTTAAAGATAAGTGATAAGTTTGCAATTGATGTTCGTAAAAAAAATGATTCAAATACATTTAGTGTAAGTGTACAATCATTAAGTCCAGAATTATCTACAAAAATTTCTAATGAATTAAATACTGTCATTTCATCTGAAATTAAAAATATCAATATGAATTACGATATATACATTATAGATTCACCTCAAATTACAGATATTTCATATAGTGTGAGTCCTGCTTTTTGTATTTTAATTTCTTTATTACTTGGACTCCTTTTCGATATTATATATGTAATTGTTGTTATAATTAGTGAAAAATATGATAATCAAAAAAAGAATGTAGAAATAGATGTATCTTTAAATGAGCTTATTAGACTACCATTTAAAAATATAAAAAATCCAGATGATATAAATGATATTATCACGAATGATGAGTCTATAAGTATGAATACAGCTCTTAGAAGACTTAGAGCAAATATACAATTTTTGAACGTGACTACAGATGACAAAAAGACAATATTTGTTACAAGTCCTTTAAGAAAAGAAGGAAAAACTTTTGTTGCAATAAATCTTGCAGTTATATATGCTGAAATTTCTAAAAAAGTTGTTTTAATAGATTTAAATTTTTATGAAAATAAATTTAAAAAAATATTTAATATTACATCAAGACTAGGAGTATCAAATTATCTATCTGGCATAGATGATAATGGAGTGGAGATAAATAAAGATATAGATGAATATTTGAATCAAACACAAATTAAAAATCTTACAGTTATCTCAATAGGTACTGTTCCTCCAAATCCAAAGGAACTTCTTGCAGGTGGTAATCTTGAAAAGATGCTAGATGAGTTATCTAAAAAATTCGACATTATTATACTAGATGGAGAAGAAACTCTTCAAAAGTCAGAAAGTCTTATAGTAGCAAATAAAGCTGGAAGTACAATTCTAGTTGCTGACAATAAAAATACAAAATATGAAGATTTGGTAAAAGCAAAATCTAATATTCAAAATGTTGGTGGTAGAGTAATTGGAGTTGTAATTAATAAAGTTGATTTAAAAAACATAAAAAAACTTGCTAATGGTCTAAAAACTACAAGAGCTTTTTTGAAAAATTTACTTCATAAAATTAGAAAATTTTTGTTTAGGAAAATGGTAATTTCTCAAAATAGACTTCTAAACGAAAAAAATGAAACAAAAGTGGAAGATAATGAAGAAGAAGTAGAACATTTTGAAGAAAGTATTGCTGAAGAAAACATAATTGTAGAAGATGTTGAAGAAATTGAAAAAGTAGATGAAGAGATTGTACCTGAAGAAAAAAATGATGAAGTAAAAAATCCTGATAAAAAAGAAAAACATACAAAAAAACATAAGAAAGAAAGTAAAAAAATAGCAGAACAAAAACAAGATGATATAGAGAATGCTATTGTTGAAAATGAAGAAGATACTGATAAGGATATTGATTCATTAAATGATGATAGTGAAGAAAATAAGACAGGGTTTAGTGCTTTAAAGAAAAAGATAATAAATTTTTCAAAAAGAGAAAATAGAAATGAAGATACATATACAAACATTAAGAATGAAGCCAAAAATTATGATAGTAATGAAGTACTAGTAGTAGTAGATGGCGAGACAGGATGTGTAGGTGCATATAATAAAGAAAATCATTTAGAAAAGCTTATCAGAGGAGTAGATGAAGAAGATGGATATGTAAAAGCATACTATTCTTTGGGCTTTGTAAATGAACTTTTGAAAAGAATAATGGCTATATACAATATTCCAAAAAAAGATTCTAAAAGAATAGATCCTGTGGTATATGCTATACTTGCTGATTTTGATGAAAAAATGTGGGTTACAAAAAATATAGATACTTCTTTTAGTGAAAAATATGCATTACTTATTTCAAAAGATTATGCTAAAAGTGATACTGAAAATATTCAAGAATACAACGAAAGAACAAGACTTTTAAGAAAAATTGAATTGAAAAAACGAGGAATAGAAATAAAATACAATTTATCTTTTGATGGAAATAATGATTTGAATTTACTAGATAAGACATCTATGAAGAAATACAGCGAGATATATGGAAAAGAAGAACTTGATAAAGAAACACTTGAAAAGATCAAAAAGGAAATTGAGCAAGAATATAAAATGGCAAATATGGAAAGCTTAAAAAAAAATTCTGTTTTGAAAAATAATGTAAATGAGCTAGATAATTCAAGGAAAAAAAGCAGAATAGAAGAAAGTGTTGACTTAAATATAGAAAAAGAAAATAATGAAAACTATGAAGATGCTGTGACAAATATAAATTTGTACAAAACTGATTTGTATAATGAAAGTTTGTTTGAAATTGAAAAAGACTATGAAGCTGATAAGTCAAAAATAAGTGCAAAACTTGATAAACAAGAGAAAAAACAAGAAAAAGAAATTCTTAAAAAAGTAAAAAAAGAACGTAGACAGCAGCAAAGAGAAGAAGAAAGAAGAAAAAAAGAGGAAATAAGAAAAGAACAAGAACTAGAAAAAGAAGAAAATAAAAAAATAAATGAAATAAAAAAGGCAGAAGAAACAAATTATAAAGATAATTATTTTGAAGATAATTTGTATCCGAAGACAAAAAATTTAAAAATATAATTTATTGAGCAAGAGACTTATCTCTTGCTTAATTTGTATGAAAAATTATTGATATTTTGTTAAAAAATATATATAATTATAAATAGAGGGATTTTAATCGAAAGGGGTATATAACTCTAGTAGTTATAAAAAAATATGGAAATTGAAGGATTAAATCTTACTGATGAAGAAAAAGAGATATTAAAAAGAAAAGTATCATTAAAAATGGAAAGTATAAATGCCGTAGTGCAGGATATACAAATAATGGAGTATATTGGAAAGCACAAAAAATTAGATTCTGATGCCGAGTTTGGAATTGTTCCAATTACTGAATTTATTAGCTCCCATCCAGAGTTTTTTAAAAGAACAGATATTGATTTGGTTCAAAGAGAAAATAATTTAGATGGGGTTTATGTTGCACAATTTGTTGGTGGATATATTTTGATGAATGAAGGGCATGTGATAGGAAATGCTAGAGAGCTTTCTGGAGAAGATGGTAAGAAAAGCCTAGATTTTTCTTTCTCTAAAAGTTATATAGAAAATCAAAGAAGTATAATAAAAGATTTAGAGCTACTCGGATTAGATAGTAAGTATATTGAAAGGTATAATGAACTTTTTGGAGCAAATGGTGAAAATAGACTAAATACTCTAGAGAAGGTTGTCACACATATAGCAGATGGAAATTTACTAGATACTATTGAAAAGAAAGTAGATGCCCTTGGTATTGAAGGAGAAGATAGAGAAGCTCTATATAGGCTATTTGATGAAAGAGGAAATAATAGAGTTAGAGAAAAGTCTGATGAAGTACAAGAAGAAAAAAATGATAAGGAAGAAATAGAAAAAATAGATAGGATTTCAGATGTAGATGAAAGAGCTTCAAAGATGGCTGTGTACGTTAGAAAAAAATTTATGCTTCCAGTAAGAATTGAGGCAAAACTTGTTTCATATTTTAAAAGCCATCCAAATGAGAGAATAGAAAATTTAGAGCAAGTAGTTAATGTAAAAGAAAGTGGACTAGAAGTAATAAACAGAAGATTGGTAGATACAGAATTTAATAGAAATGATGGAGAGGTACTGATCTTTTTGTCACATGATAATGCTAAGAAAAATGTTACATTTATTCAAGATGGTGGTAAATATGTTGATGCAACAAATACTAAAGGAGTTGATAATACAGTAGAGCTTATGGAAAGAATCTATAAAAGTCCTGTTATAGACAATTTGGATCGTTCTAATGATGCTAAAAAAAGAAGTATTAGTTATGTTGATATAGATGACCATTGGACTGTAGAAGAACTTACAGAGCCAAGAAATATGTCTGATGATGTAATTCAAATGTATATTAACAAATTTGAAGATTGTAGAAAAAAAGAAAAAGCTATTTTGGCTAGTCTTAAAGTTGGGGAAATTAAGCCAGATCAAGCAATGACACAACTTGAAGATTTGCATTTGGATAGATTAAGAATTTTAGATGAAGCTGGATTTAATGTAGGAGCTATTAGGTCTGAAATACTTGCAGACATATCAATAACAAATGAAATACAAGGACATATAAGTGATAAGGAAGCTGAAAAAGATGAAGAAAGTAATTCTGGAAAAAATAGAGATGAGGATGAATATGAACATCTTCCAGGAGAACATCAAAGATAGTTAATTAATATAAAAGGGGCAAAAATGGGAAAATTATTTGTAATAGATGGGACAGATGGAAGTGGAAAGCAAACACAAATGGAATATTTAAAAAAGCATTTTGATTTGGATCAAATAGACTACAAAGCTGTGAGTTTTCCAAATTACGATAGTCCATCATCATCATTAGTAAAAATGTATCTTGCAGGTGATTTTGGTGATGATGCTCAGAGTATTAGTCCATATGTCGCATCTACTTTTTATGCTGCTGATAGATATGCAACATATCAAAAAGATTTAAAAAAGTATTATGATGATGGAGGTATAATTTTAGCTGATAGATATACTACATCAAATATGCTTCATCAAGCTGGAAAAATAAGTGATAAAGAAGAAAGAGAAAAGTTTTTAGATTGGCTTTTTGATTTCGAATTCAATTTGTATGGACTTCCTATTCCTACAAAGGTTATTTTTTTAAATATGCCAATTGAATACAGTAAAAAACTTATGGAAAATAGAGAAAATAAGATTACTCATGAAGCAAAAAAAGATATTCATGAAAGTAATAAAAAGCACTTAGAGGCTGCTTATGATGCAGCATGTAGTATTGTACCTAAATATGGCTGGACTGAAATTAAATGTGTTAAAGATGGTATAATAAAAACAAGAGATGAAATACACGAAGAAATTTACGAAATAGTAAAAAAAGAAATTAATTTACAAAAGAAGTAGAGGATATTATGAAGGGTAAAATTGTTAATTTATTATTTGGGGTAATGAATATATCACTAGGGTTATTGATTTTAGCGTACGCTCTAATCATCCCAAGTAATGGAATAAATCTTACTATTCAACAAGGTATAGTTGTAAATTATATAAATATTTTTATGTCATTAATAATTATTAGTATAGCTGCAATTAATATTATACAAAGCTATGTGCATAGAAATGATTCGTTTTTTAATATAGCTTATTTAATTGGAGCTTTTTCTATTGCTTTTTTATTTGTAAAGTTCACTTTTATTGCAAGTTTTAGTATTCTTTCAGGTCTTATTGTCCTATACAAAAGTATCAAAGAAAATCTTGTAGAATTAAATAGCACGACCGGAATTTCAATTTCTATAGTAGTAATGGTTGCAATTTTAGTGTGTTTTGCTGTTACATATAAGTACGTAGATATTGGAAATTATATAAAGAATAAAGAAAATAATGGTGAAATAGCATACTCTCAAGAGTTTTTTAAATATATTACTGAGCTTGATGAAACAAATACGCCATACATAAATGTTAAAAAAGATGGAAAATACGGATATATTACTCCAGATGGAAATGAAGTGATCTCTTTTGAGTATGAGTTTGCAACACCATTTGTGGAAATAACATCGTATAATAAAAGATTTCAAGTAGCGCTTGTATGTGATGAAAATGGAAGTACTCAAATAATTTTGAAAAACAAAAGGGTAGTACTATCATACAAAACAGAGTCTAGAAATGAAAACTATGATGCTAAATATGAAGAATTAAATAATGTATATTCAAATATTTTAGGCCAAAGTGGCAATATGCACTATGAAATAGAAAGAATTACTGATAATATAAATAAAGTTCCAGCATATAATATAAGTGATTCTGTATATACATACAAATATGATTTAAACCAAGAATATGATTTGTTTATAATAGAATCTAGACTTGGAAATACATATGAATTACACAAAAAAGAAAATGCAAATGAAAAAATTGATTTAAAAGCTAACCATTTGGATTTTGATGAGAATTATTTATATTTATACTCTAATGGATACATACCATTTTTTGATAATATTGATGAGGCTTCTCAAAAATTTCAGGGATGGTTTACTCCATATGGTGTAAAGAAAACTTTGTCTGGAAATGTACAAATATTAGAATTTTTTGAAGATAAGATTTTAATAAGGGATTACAATAAAAGTTTGGATTATTTTATAGATATAAATAGTGCTGATTTCAAACCAATTTCTGAATTGTATAAAGACATTTTTGTATGTCCAAATGGTAGATACATCGTGAAAACAGAAAACAATATTTTTAAAGTAATTGATGAAAGCCTAAATAAGGTATTTGATGCAGAATATAAGGTTATTAATCCAAGTCTTGTTGGTGCTAATCTTTATATTGCAACAGATGATATAGATGCAGTAGAGTTTAATGATTTTGGATATGCAAAAATGAATTGGAGGCTTTTAAATCTAGAAGGAAATTCTATATATGATAATATAGAGCAAATATATAATATATACTATAAGCTTGATGAAAATGATGAAAATCCAGATGGAGATAGTTATTTCAAATTTCAAGAGAGACTTACTAAATTGGAATATAAATTTGTAGGAGACAAATTTTATAATAAATGAAAAAAGTATTAGAAAAAAGATGGTTAATAGATATCCTTTTTTTGATGGTAATTGCAATAATTGTATGTTTACCATTGTTTAATAGTCATGTAAATGTATACAGCGAAGATGGAATAGAAACATTTGGAAAATCATATGGCACATATACATCTATCAAAAAAAATGGATTTTTTTCTAAGAGCATTATAACTTCGTTTGCAAATAATTTTGGGTATTCTTTTGAGCTGTTTAGCGGAAATCTTTCTACATATTTGTTAATATTGGGATTTTTAGCGATAAATAACTGGATAATAACATATAAAATTCTTTCATGCTTGATGATATTTTTATCCGGTTTTTTTATGTACAGGTTTATAAAGAAATACTCTAAAAATGAAGATATCGCACTACTTTCAGGAATATTATATATGATTTTTCCATATCATTTGTCTACACTATATATGAGAAACAATTTTGGAGAGTTATTGACTTTTGTATTTTTACCGATATGCTTTTTAGGAATATATGACTTGTTAAATGGAAAAAGGACATATGACTTTGTCTTGGGAATGTGCCTATTAAGATTTACAAATAATGTTATTTTTTGGGCAACACTAGTTTGTATGGTTATGATCTTAATAGCATTTTTTGATAAAGTAAGAAGAAAAGATGTAAGAAAAATACTTCTTATTAATATTTTATTTATAATCTTGATTACGAGCATATACTGGATACCAAGGATTGAGACAATTAATTCTGGAAATTTTTATGTAGAAAAAATCGCAAAGGAAAAGTTATTAACTGATAAGACAAATATTGGATTAAAGTTTTTACAGATTTTTGTAAGTCCAGATGGAAGCTATTCTTTATGGGAAATTGGACCATATATGATTATAATGCTAGCATTTTCATATTTTGCATATAAAAATATGGAGCAGAGCAAATTTAGAAAGAATTATATAGTTTTCCTAGTGCTTGGAATAGTTTCTACTTTACTTAGTACAAGATATTTTATCTGGAAATATTTACCTAAGACATTTTTATTTTTAAAACCTTGGCAATTATCAGAATTTACTGGATTTTTCTTTTGTATAGTTTCTAGTATAAATATGTATGTGGTTATAAAAAAATTTAACCTTAAAGATGTAATTATCATATCTTGTATATCTATTATATATATGGCCTTTTTTATGAAATTCATACCATATAGTGATAATATAAAGAATATTTCAGAATATGAACTTGGCCATATTTCTGGTAAAGAAGATGAGTATGTCTCGGGAATACGGATATTTATATTATTTGACAGAAAATGCTGAGAAAAATAAATTTTATATAGCAACAAAAGAGGATAAGATAAGTATCATTAAACGGAGAGGCAATTATTAAGGATGAGAAAAAAAGTGGTACTAGATATGAAGCAGATATTGAAAATAAATCTGATGAAGAGGTTATTATTGAACTACCATATATTTATTATCCAGGATATGAGACAAGATTTGATGGAATGATACTTGAAGAATTTGAAACAGAAAATGGATTTTTAGGAGTAAAGCTTTATAAAGATGATGGGCATTTAAGTGTAAATTATAAGGGAACGAAATATACTAAAATTTCAATTGTGATTTCACTTTTGAGTTTGATTGTTTTTATTGTTTATGTTTATTATATAGAAAAGGAAAAGGAGAAAAATGTCAAAGCCAATAGTAGCAATAGTAGGGAGACCTAATGTAGGAAAATCAAAGTTTTTTAATTATGTAGTAGGTGAGCGTATATCAATAGTAGAAGATACACCAGGTGTTACAAGAGATAGAATATACGCTGATTGTACGTGGAGAGATAGAACATTTACTATCATTGATACTGCAGGTATAGAAGTAAAGTCAAATGATATGTTTTTAGAGCAAATGAAAGAGCAAGTTGATATAGCAATTGGAGTTGCAGATGTTATTATTTTTATGGTAGATATAAAATCTGGAATCGTATCTGATGATAAAGATATAGCATTGATGCTTAAAAAATCTAAAAAACCTGTAATACTTGCATGTAATAAAGCAGATAATTATGGTGAAACATCTTTGGATATTTACGAATTTTATAGTTTGGGATTAGGAAATCCATTTCCTGTATCTGCAGCAAATGCAATAGGAATAGGAGATCTTTTAGATGCTATTTATTATAAATTACCACCAAAAACAGAAGATGAGGTAAATGATGATAGGATAAAAGTTGCTATTATTGGAAAACCTAATGTAGGAAAGTCATCACTTTTAAATAAGATAATAGGGCAAAAAAGAAGTATAGTAAGTAATGTGGCCGGTACTACTAGAGATGCAGTGGATTCTGATTTTGATAATAAATATGGAAAATACACATTTATAGATACAGCAGGTATAAGAAAAAAATCTAAAGTAAGTGAAAAAGTTGAAAAATATAGTGTGATGAGGACTATTTTTGCAATTGAAAGATCTGACGTGTGTTTAGTACTAATTGATGCAAATGACGGAGTTACAGATCAAGATGCAAAAATACTTGGAGAGGCACATGAAGCAGGAAAAGGAATAATAATAGTAGTAAATAAATGGGATATGATAAAAAAAGAAAATGGGACGACAGAAAAGTTTAGAAAAGCAGTATATAATGATTTATCATATGCTTCATATGCACCAGTAGTTTTTATTTCTGCTGAAACTGGTCAAAGAGTTAATAATCTTTTTGAAATGATAAATAAAGTAAATGCTGAAAATTGCAAAAGAGTTTCTACAGCAGTGATAAATGAAGTAATAAATGAGGCTATAGCAGTAGTTCAGCCTCCTACCGATAAAGGAAGAAGATTGAAAATTACATATGGAACACAGGCTTCTACAAAGCCACCTACGTTTATAATCTTTTGTAATGATAAAAAATTATTTCATTTTTCATATCAAAGGTACCTTATAAATTGTATAAGAGAAAATTTTGGATTTGAAGGAACTCCGGTTAGATTAATTATCAGGGAAAAGGGAGATGAAAAAGTTTAATCATAAAATATTGATGAAAAGCACGCGGTTTCTTGACTAATTGATACTTTTATAATATTATAAATGTGTATTTAGGGAGGTTATAATATGATAATATATATTATTATGGCAGTTGTAGCTTATTTAATAGGAAGTATTAGTTTTTCAGTTATTATTTCAAAAAAAGTTGCTGGGATAGATGTCAGAAATGAAGGAAGTAAAAATGCTGGAACTACGAATGTGCTTAGAACTGTTGGAAAAAGAGCTGCTGCTCTTACATTAATTGGCGATATTTCAAAAGGACTTGTGGCTGTTTTAATTGGTTATATTATAGGACTGTTTGCTAAAAATAATAACCCTGCAATTTTAGTTGAAATAGCAGGTCTATTCGTAGTGCTTGGACATATGTTTCCAATATTTTTTGATTTAAAAGGTGGAAAAGGTGTTGCTACAAGTCTTGGAATCTTGCTATTAATGAACTGGAAAATTGGACTTATATGTATAATTTTTGGAGTAATCTTAATTGCAATTACAAGGATGGTTTCACTTGGTTCCATTTCTGGAGCAATATTATTCTTTATTCTTACAATTTTTATTAACGATGGATACATAGTTGAATACAATGCTACATTTATACTATTTGGAGCAATTCTATGTGCTATTGTTGTTTTTAATCATAGAGCAAATTTAAAAAGGATTATTAATGGAAATGAAAATAAATTAAGCTTCAAGAAGAAAGAAGAAAGTACTGAAGACACTGATGATAATAATGATGAAAATGATGTAGAAGAATAACCTTGGAGGAAGTATATATATGAAAAATATTGCGATTATAGGAAGTGGCAGTTGGGGATGTGCTTTGGCTATATATCTTGCTAATAATGGAAATAGTGTGAAGATATGGTCATTTAATGAAGATGAAAAAAATGTAATTAATAACGAAAAAAAATGCGTTTTCTTACCAAATGCAGTCATACCTGACAACGTTTTTTGTTCGACAGATATGAAAGAAGTTATTGAAGGAGCTGATTTTATTCTTCATGTTACTCCATCAAAATTTGTAAGAAGCACGATGGTTCAATACAAAGATTTTGTTAAGCTTAATCAAAACATCATAATGTGTAGTAAAGGTTTTGAACTTGAAACATGTTATACATTGGATCAAGTAATAGAAGAAGAACTTCCAAATAATAAATATGGAATTCTTTCAGGACCAAGTCATGCAGAAGAGGTATGTTTAAATGTAAACACAGCTCTTGTCATTGCTTCAAAAGATGATGATTTGAAAAAAGAAATAGTAGATTGCTTTAAAAGCAAGACACTTAGGATGTATACGTCGAAAGATGTAAAAGGAGTTGAACTAGGTGGTGCTCTAAAAAATATCATAGCATTTTGTGCAGGAACAGCTGTAGGACTTGGACTTGGAGACAACGCTTTTGCTGCACTTGCTACAAGAGGACTTGTAGAAATAGCAAGACTTGGAACGAAGATGGGTGGAGAAGAAAAGACTTTTTATGGACTTACTGGACTTGGAGACCTTATTGTAACATGTGGTAGTGAACATTCTAGAAATAGAACAGCAGGTAAATATATTGGACAGGGATATTCTATTGAGGAAACAAGAAAAAAAGTTGGAATGACTATAGAAAGTTTAGACAATATTGATGTGGCATACAAACTTTCAAAAAAATATGAAGTTGAGATGCCTATAGTAAATGCTGTATATGACGTTTTATATAATGGACTTGATGTAAGAAATGCCGTAGAAATACTTATGACAAGAAATTTAAGAGAAGAATAGGAGGAATTTATCATGGAATTATTTGATAAGATTGGAAAGCAAGCAAATGAAACATATCAAGAGGCAAAAGAAAGAGTTTATAGTTTATCAGAAGAATTAAAGATTAGAAGCAAAATTGCAAATTTAAAAGAAAGAAAAAATACTCTATATACCGAAATAGGAGAGATCGTATATAAAGAGATAAAAGATAACAAAGACGTAGATAGAGATGTGATATCAGCAAAATCAGATGAAATCACAAGTATTTTTGAAGAAATTGCAAAGCTTGAAGCTGAAATTCTATCACATAAGAAAGTAAAAAAATGTATTAGATGTGAAAAAGTGATTGATGTAGATCATAAATATTGCCCACACTGTGGAGCTGAGCAACCTGAGATTAAAAAAGAAGAACCAGAAAAGAATGATGATGGTGCTGAAGAAGTAAAACAGGGTGAAGTTATAAATGAAGAAGATTCTAATAATGAGAATCAGTAGGAAGAGTTATGAGATTAGTTGTACAAAGAGTTAGTCACGCGGAAGTTGTCGTAGATGGAGAGACAATTGGTAAAATTGGAAAAGGTTTTATGATATTGTGTGGAATCACACATAACGATACAGAAAAAGAAGCTGATTATTTGGCAAAAAAGGTTGCTAAGCTTAGAATTTTTGATGATGAAAATGACAAAATGAATTTGTCTTTGAAAGATGTTTCTGGGGAAATACTAGTGATTTCACAGTTTACTTTGTATGGGGATGCTTCAGAGCGGAAATAGACCAAGCTATATAAATGCAGCAAGGCCGGAAAAAGCAGAGCCATTATATGAATACTTTATGAAAAAATGTGAAGATGAAGGATTACATGTTGAAAAAGGAAAGTTCGGTGCAGATATGAAAGTAAGTTTACTTAATGATGGACCGGTAACAATTATTTTAGAAAAATAATTTGGAGTTTTTGATGACACATTACGATGTTTTAGGTGTTAGCAAAAATGCTACACAAGAAGAAATTAGGAAAGCATATTTAAAACTTGTGAAGAAGTATCACCCTGATTTAAACAAGGATAATCAAAAATATGCTGAGAAGAAAACAAAAGAAATAAATAATGCTTATGATGTATTATCAGATAAAGTAAAAAGAGAAATGTACGATTCAGAAGTATTCGGAAGACCTGAAGAGTATAAGTATGACAGTAGTACTACAGCTGATAGTGTTAAAACTGGCGAAAATTATAAAGACTATACTGATGCATATAGAAAAAGTGAAGGATATAATTATTACCAGAAAGCCTATAATGCCCATGTACGTTATGATCCATCATATAGAGATAAGATTAATGACATGTATGAAAGTATAGACATAAATGGTCAAATAAAAAGACTTGCTGTTTTTTTTGTTGTTTTCTTATCAATGGCTGTAATTGTATTAAAATCTGTATATGATATTAGAAAATATACAAATGATAGTGAGTACTACGCTGGTGTCGATAATACAGTAACATTGGAAGAATATATTGCTTCGCACCCTACATATGAAGAGTTTGATATATATAAATTTGTTACAGATACTGATATCAAAAAGCTATATTTACAAAAGATTTATGAAATAAATGAAGAAATGAAATATGCTTCGAATACTACAAACATAAAGACACCAACATATGATGAATTTAAAGAAGATTTTAAAAAGGCACTATATGACTATCTTTATGGTAAAGATAAATAGCATATGAATTTATATGAAAGGAATTTATAGATTATTATGAAAAAATATAGTTTAGCTATTGTAGGAGCAACTGGACTTGTAGGAAGAAAAGTGGTAGAAGTTGTACAAGAATATGGATTGCCACTGTCAAAATGTGAATTTTTTGCTACAAGAAGATCAGCAGGTACAGATTTCTTTTTTGATGGAGAGCGCCGTATTGTTAAGGAACTAAAAAATGATTCATTTGATGAAGGATTTGACTTTGCAATTTTCTCTGCTGGAGCAGAAGCATCAAAATTTTTTGCACCAATTGCTGTTTCAAAAGGGTGCATAGTTATTGATAATAGTAGTGCTTTTAGGATGGATAAAGATGTACCTCTTGTAGTTCCTGAGGTTAATCCTGAAGAAATTGAGAATAATAATGGAATAATAGCAAATCCAAATTGTTCTACAATACAAGCAGTACTTCCACTTAAAGCATTAGATGATAAATACAAGTTAAAAAGAGTTATTTATTCTACTTATCAAGCTGTATCAGGTGCAGGACAAGAAGGAATAAATGATTTGGAAAGAGGTATTAGAGGAGAAAAACCACAAAAATTTCCATATCCCATAGTAAATAATTGCTTGCCTCAGATAGATGTATTTTTAGATAATGGTTATACAAAAGAAGAAGAAAAGATGATAAATGAAACCAGAAAAATACTTAAAAGACCTGATTTGAAAATTACAGCAACTACAGTACGTGTTCCAGTACTAAATTCTC
Organism: uncultured Lachnospiraceae bacterium; assembly: GCA_964470175.1. GTDB lineage: Bacteria > Bacillota > Clostridia > TANB77 > CAG-508 > Scatovivens. The sequence continues at coordinate 27,957 of CAYYBL010000007.1, forward strand.
ACAGTGAGTCAATAAATGTAGAATTTGAGAAAAAATTTGATTTGAAGGAATTGAAAGAAGTATTGAAAAATGCGCCAGGAGTAATAGTAGAAGATGATCCTGATCAAGAGATTTATCCTCTTGCAATAAATGCTACAGGGCATGATGAGTCATTTGTTGGAAGAATAAGAAGAGATTTTAGTGTTGATTCTGGCATAAATTTCTGGTGTGTTTCTGATAATGTTAGAAAGGGTGCTGCCTCAAATGCAGTACAAATTCTTCAAAAACTTATAGAATCTAGAGGGTAAAATTTACGTAAAGAGTTGATTTTTGAAAAATAATATGTTAAAATCAAATAGTTAAAAACGGAAGATTATGGAGGATTACAAAAAAATGGCTGTATTAAAATATGTTTTAATGGGTATATATGCAGTAGTGTGTTTCACTATTATAGTATTGGTAATGAAACAGAATAAGGAAGAAAATGGTGCATCAAGTGCTATAATGGGAGCATCAGCAAATAACTTTTATGAAAAAAATAAAGGAATGACTTCTGAGGCTAAGTTAAAAAATGCAACGATTGTTTTGATGATAGTATTCGCAGTATTGACTTTAGCTTTAGGAATTCTATATACTATATAAATAAAATTTGTAAGGGGTAGCACTATTAAATAGTGCTATTTTTTATATTATAGAAAATGCAAAGCATTTTCTATAATATAAGGCCTTCGGCCAGCATTGCACACAAATTTACTTCGTAAATTTGGCGCGAAGAACATTTCTTAGCCGTTCGAACGAATGTGAGGTACGGATAAGTTATGCAGAGAAAAAACGGGGACATTTGATAGTAGTCTTGTCTTTTCAGTATTACATAATGTCCATTTTTGTTCTATTATACATAATTGTGAAAGGATTTTGATGTCGAAAAAGCGTAAAAATAAGAAAAAAGAAAAAAAGTTAATAGGAATATATAGAGCTACAGAGGGTGTATTTGGCTTTGTCGAAACTACCGAAAGTGACGAAGATATTTTCATACCAGGAAAATATGTGAATGGAGCACTTGATGGAGATAGCGTTGAGATAAAGATTATCAAGCCAAAAGAAAATTCAAGGAAAGCAGAAGGTAAGGTACTAAAAGTACTTGAAAGGACAAAAAAAGAGGTAATAGGTATTTTTCAAAAATCTCAAAATTTTGGATTTGTAGTACCAGATGATAGAAAATTTGGTACGGACATATTTATTTCCAAAAAAGATATTGGAAAGGCTAAAAGTGGCGATAAAGTTGTAGCAGAAATTATAAAGTATCCTACAAAAGGAAAAAATGCAGAAGGGAAGATCATAGAAATAATTGGAAATATAAATAGTAGTGGTGTCGATATGATTTCTGTAATAAGAGAAAATGACTTAAGAGATATATTTCCTAAAGAGGTTATTAATGAAGCAAAAGCCATACCAAAAGTTATAAATGAAAATGATATAAAGGGAAGAAAAGATTTAAGAAAAGAAATCGTATTTACAATAGATGGAGATGATGCAAAAGATTTAGATGATGCTGTATCTGTAGAGAAAAAAGGAGAAAAATATATATTAAATGTTCATATAGCTGATGTGAGTAATTATGTAAAAGAAGGATCGAAGATAGATAGTGAAGCTATAAAAAGAGGAACAAGTATTTACATGATGAATAGTGTTTTGCCTATGCTTCCACTAGAACTTTCAAATGGTATATGTAGCTTAAATATGGGCGAAGATAGGTATGCTCTTTCTTGTAGTATGGAAATAGACAAAAATGGAAACGTAGTATCTTCAAAGGTATATAAGTCTATAATTAGAGTTACTGAAAGAATGACTTATAAAAATGTTCAGAAAATATTAGACTATATTAATGGTAAAGAAGAGATTGAAAGTAGCATAGAAAAATATAAACCATATTTTGAAAAATTTAAGTTAATGGAAGAACTTGCAAATATTTTAAAAGCGAAGAGGTTAAAAAAAGGATATCTTGATTTAGATATACCAGAGAGTTACATTGAGCTAGATGAAAATGGGAAAGCAGTTAATGTCACAAAATATACGATACATTTTTCAAATCAAATCATCGAAGAATTTATGCTTACGGCTAATGAAACAATTGCTGAAAAGTTTTTCTATTTAGGTGCACCATTTATATATAGAGTGCATGAAGCACCTGATTTCGACAAAATACAAGAAACAAATAAATTTTTATTTAATATCGGATTAAAAATAAATGCAATAAGAGAAAGCATTAGTTCGAAGTCGTTTCAAGAGGTTCTTGAAAAAGTGAAAAATACAGAATATGAAAAAGTTATTTCTACACTTATCTTAAGAACTCTTAAAGTTGCCACATATGAGAGTGAAAATAAGGGACATTTTGGAATTGCAAGTGATTATTATTGTCATTTTACATCTCCTATAAGAAGATATCCAGACCTTTTCATACATAGGGTTATATCAGAATATTTGACAAATGATTATGTTTTATCTGAAAAACGTTTTGAAGATTTGGAGAAAAAGGCAAAAAAATATGCTATAATTTCTACAGAAATGGAAAAACTTGCGACAAAAGCAGAAAGAGAAGCTGAAGACATAAAGAAAGCAGAATATATGGAAGGTAAGATTGGTGAGGAATACAAAGGTATAGTATCATCTGTTACAAATTTTGGTATGTTTGTAGAACTTGAAAATACAGTAGAAGGACTAGTACGTTTTGAAGATATGGGAAATGACAAAGAGTATTTTATTTATGATGAAGATAGAAAAGAGCTTATAGGTAGAAATAGCAAAAAAACATATAAGATAGGAGATAAAGTAAAAATCGTAGTTGTCGGTGCAGATAAGGTTTTGAGAAAAATTGATTTTAAAATTGTAGAAGAGGATAATGAATGAAAAAGAATGAAGAATACATTGTAGATATAGAGGACAATGGCTTTCAAGGAGAAGGAATTGCTAAAAAAGATGATTTTACTTTATTCATACCAAATTGTATAAAGGGTGAAAAAGTAAAGGTTAAGGTATTAAAAGTAGGCAAAAAAATTGCATTTGGTAAAGTTATAGAAGTAATAGAAAAAAGTCATTACAGAAAAGAAATTGACTGTGAGTATTTCCCAAAGTGTGGAGGATGTAATTTAAGGCATATAGATTATGATTACACTATCGAAATGAAAAAAAAGAGTGTAGAAAATACTTTGGCAAAAGCAATTGGAAGAAGTGTAGAGATTGATGACATTATAAAGATGGATAGTCCCTATTACTATAGAAATAAACTCCAGTATCCTGTAGGGATAGATAAAAATGGAAATCCAGTAATGGGAATTTTTAGAGAAAAATCACATGACATTATTGAAGTAAAAAAATGTCTGATACAGGATGAAAAAAATCAAGAGATTGCAAATGAATTATTTCTTTTTATTAAAAATAATAATATACCAGTGTATGATGAAAAAAGTAGAGAAGGAAGTATAAGACATATAATAGTAAGAAGTGGTAAAAAAACTGGTGAAGTGATGATTATAATAGTTTCAAATACTGATACTATTGTAAATGAAGAAACAGAATCAAAACTTGTGAAGCATATTGTAAGTAAGTATCCTGAGGTAAAGGTTATAGCCAAGAGCATTAATAAAAAGAATACAAACGTGATACTTGGGAATAAGGTAGAAAATATATATGGAGAAGGCTATATTGAAGACAAGATTGGAGAATGTAGATTTAAAATATCTCCACTATCATTTTACCAAGTAAACCCAATTCAGACGGAAAAGCTTTATAATAAAGCAATAGAATATGCACAGTTATGTGGAAATGAGATTATTTTTGATTTATATTGTGGCATAGGTACAATAGGAATATGTGCTTCTATGAAGGCAAAAAAACTATATGGAATTGAATGTATAGATGCAGCTATAAAAAATGCGAGAGAAAATGCAAAAATAAATAATATAGAAAATGCAGAGTTTTTTGCAGGAAATGTAGAAGACTTTTTACCAGATTTTATAAGCAAAAACAAAATAAAACCAGATATTGTTTTTATAGATCCTCCAAGAAAAGGATGCGAAAATAGCGCATTAGAAACTATTTTAGAAATTGAACCAGAGAAAATTGTATATGTAAGTTGCAATCCAGCTACACTTGGAAGAGACTTGAAAAAGCTAGAAGAAAAATATGAAATAAAAAAAGTTGCGATATGCGACATGTTTCCATGGACGAGCCATTGCGAATCAATCACTGCTTTAGAAAGGAAAAATTAAAACATCTGATGAAATTGAATCTTTTAAATGGTATGAATCGAAAGATGGGAAGGAAATTCTTTCAAATACTTTAAAGAACGAATTTATTCCATATTGTTTAAATAAAAAACTAATAAAATGACACATTGTAAGAAAGTCTGTATACTAGAAAGGAGATAAAATATGAAAGCAATTTTCAAAAGTGCAGTACACATGATAATAAGTAAAGATAATAAAATATTACTACAAAAAAGGAAGGGGTCGAAATTATGGCCTGGATACTATGCTTTACCAGCTGGACATATTGATGAAGGGGAATCTCAGTTTGATGCATTAGTTAGAGAAGCAAAAGAAGAATTAGGCATTAAATTGGATCCTAAAGACATAATTAATAGTTATGTTGTACTTAGAAGAAACTTTTTTGAAATAGATGGCAAACAATTAGAACCATATATTGATTATTATTTTGAAGTTAAAGAGTATGATGGAGTACCTGAAATAATTGAAAAAGATAAATGTGATGAATTAATTTGGGCAGATCTTGATAATTTGCCTGAACCATTTATTAATTATGAAGGTGCATTTTTAGAAGACAGAACCATAACAACATATGATTGTAAAACAGATGGAGCATATGTAAAAAAATTAAAAAGATAAGCAACTATAGGAGATAATGTATGGTAGATATACAAAAAGCAAGAATTACATTTAAAGAGTACATAAATTGCTACGATAATCAAGATGACCCGGGATTTAATTTAAAAGTAGTTCATACATATCATGTGGTTGATAATGCAATCATGATTGCAAAAAAGTTAGGATTATCAGATGAAGATATAAATTTAGCTGCTTTAATTGCAATTTTGCATGATATAGGAAGATTTGATGAACTAAAGAATTTTAAGATATTTGATAGCGTAGGGAACGACCATGCCATGTTTGCATCTAAACTATTATTTGAAGAAGGACTTATAACTAAATTCATTGATACAGATAAGTATAATAATATAATTAAAAAAGCAATAGAAAATCATAATAAAAAACAAATAGAAGATGGATTATCAGAGAGAGAATTATTACATGCTAAAATTATTAGAGATGCAGATAAATTGGATAATTACAGAGTAAAGCAAGAGGAGAAAATAGAGAATATATTTCCAGGTGTAGTTAATAGTAAAGAAGATTTAGAAAATAGTTCCATTTCTGACAATGTATATAACTCAATTATAAAAGAAGAATGTGTAGACATAAAAGATAGAAAGTATCCACTGGACTATTGGGTTTGTGTTCTTGCATTCACATTTGATCTTTATTTTAAAGAAACAATATTAATAGTTAAAGAAAACAATTATATAAATGTATTAATTGATAGATTTAAATACAACATTAGTGATGAAAAAATGAATGATATAAGAAAAGTATTAAACCAATATATTGAAAAAAGGTTAAATAATTAGGAGAACAAAAGATGATATTTAGTGTATTAGCATTTTTAGCACTATTCTATTAGTATTTGAAGGAATAATAATAACCAATTGTTATTATTAATGGGAATTTAGAAATAATAAAAAATCATGATTAAGTCATTGAGAAAATGTTTGTATATTGGAGAGAAGGTAGAATATGAGTAAAAAAATAGTTGCTATTGGTGGAGGAGAAAATGGTAGAATAAATAATGAAGGAATTCAAAAGCCATATGAAACAAAAGAGATAGATGAGGAGATTGTGAGATTAGCTGCTAAATCAAATCCAAACCTTCTATTTTTGGCTCATTCACAAATACCATATGGAGAAGGTGCAGAAAAATCATATTATGATGTAATTAAAAAAACATTTGAGAATCTTGGCTGCAAAGTAAGATGGTTAAAAATAAGTGAACTAAAGGAAAATATAAATAAGGCAAAAGAAGATGTTGAGTGGGCTGATATCATTTATGAGGGTGGTGGAGCTACTGAACTAATGATTAACCTATGGAAAGAAACCGGATTTGATGTTATATTAAAAAAAGCATATGAAGATGGTAAAGTAATGTGTGGTGTATCGGCTGGTGCTATTTGTTGGTTTAATAGTGGATTTACTGATGATCCAAAGCTTGCAGATGCTAGGGTTAATAGAATATATGCTTTAGATTTGATTAATGCATATTTCTGTCCACATTGTCAAAAAGAAGGAAAATTAGAAAAAGTAAGAAGCAGTTTAAAATATATTGATAAAGTAGGTTTATTATTATCTAATTGTGTTGCTATAGAAATAATAGATGATAAATATAAAATAATAAAAACTAAGCCATTAGGGGAAGTATTTGAACCATTTGCTTATAAAACTTTTTGGAATAACGATGAAATGTTTGAAGAAGACATCAATAACACAGAAGAGTTCAAATCATTAAAGGAATTACTAAGTAAAACTAATTAACAGCCTAATAACAGATAGGAGAACGATTATGGATTATAGATATGAAACTAAAGATGATGCAAGAGATTTTCATAAACAAAGAAAAGCATTTATTATATTAAATGAAAAACTAGAATTTTTACCAGAAGGAAGTAGTATGTCTCACTTTGAATATTGTAAGTCAAAAGGCCTTTCAAAAGAAGAATTTAACCAAATTACACGAGGATACTATTTAAATGGTAATGTTATTTTTTATAAAGATAATTTTATATATGATGATGAAGTTATAGCAAATGCGATGCAAGTATTAGATGAGATATCTAAAAGAGTTGGAGTTAATGAGTTTAATATATATTTTGGGCAATTACCAGAAAAAGGATTTGCACTAGACTATCATTATGGAAGATATGAAAACGGAACGATTATTAAGAATAATCAATAATAGGGGAAAGAATATGAAAGAAAAAATACTAAATGAAGGTAAAAATTTAAAGGACTGGTTTAACAAAGATAGAATAGCATTAATAATATTTACAATTATTTTTGGATTTATGGCACATATAATATTTATTACAGGAAATATAGCTACACAAGATAGCTTATGGCTAGGTTTTTCTTATTCAAAACCAGGTAGTTGGGAAATTTCACTAGGAAGATGGGGAATTCTTTTGGTGGAAAGATTAAACAATTTTGTTATGATTCCATCAGTAGTAACTACATTAGATATTATATTAATAGCTATATCAGTTGTTTTTATCTGTGATATTTTTAATTTCAAAAATAGATTATCGCGTTTTATTACGATATCAGTAATTATTTTATCACCAGCTATTTATATTACTTTCTTTTATATTCATACATCACTTGCATATTGCTTTGCTTTTTTGTTTTCTACAATATCAATATGGTTTTTATATAAGTTTAAATATAAAAAAATTGGTTTTATAGTTAGTGCTTTAAGTATAGTAGCTACATTAGCCCTATATCAAAGCTATATAGGAGTTATGGTAGGAATTTGCATTATGTATAATGTAATTTCATTATTAAGAGATGAGAAAGAAATAAAAGAAGTCTTTTTATTCATTGGAAAAGCTATTTTATCGGTATTAATTGGAGCAATCGTTTATTATTCATTAACAAGTATTATTTTTAAAATATTCAATCTAAACTTGTCAACATATAACGGGGCAGATGAAATATCTATATTAAGTCTAATTAAAAATTTAAAACAAACTATTCCAAGTTGTTATACAAAGTTTTTTGATTATTTTATAAGTGATAATTTATTTTATAATACAAATTACAGAAGAGAATTATTATGGGGATTATTAGGTATAATAAGTATAGTTGTTTTTATTATTAGACTATCAAAATTGAAAGGAAGCTCATCTAAAGATAAATGTGTAAAGATTATTCTATCAATTATTTTTACATGCAGTATTCCAATAGGTCTAAATATAATTAATGTTATTGTTGGACATGATTGTATATACGCACTCACTTCAGTACAAATGATTTTGTTTGTACCATTTATACTTGCAATTGTAGAAGAATTACATACTATCAATGTTTTATATTATGTAGATATTTTAGTTATTATAATGATCATTATAACTTTTTTTGTGGCAGGTAGTACATCATATGAAGTAATGAAATTCACATATAATCAAAGCATAATGACAACAGAAAGGATTATTTCTAGGATAGAATCGTTAGATGAATATGAAAAAGGAATGCCAGTTGTTTTTGCTGGAATAATAGATGATGATAATTTTGAAAGAACTTCAGTGCTATATGATTTTTCATTAGGTTTTTGTGCTAACAATACTGTTTTTCATGGAGATTATGTTGGCCAAAAAGGAACATGGAATAGATTTTTGGAAATATTCTTTGGAACACATTATCCAGTTGTTTCAGATGAGTGGTATATGATTATTATTAACAATGAGAAATTTAAAGAAATGGGAGTTTTTCCAGCACAAGATTCAGTTCAAATATTAGAAGGGGCAGTAGTTGTTAAGCTAAAAGAAAATCCAGCGACTCCATAGATTATTATGAAATGAGGTATAAAACGATGTCAGAAACGAAAAAAGAAAAGAAAGAATTAAATATTTTCAAGTTTATTAAGAAAACATCAATCTCCAGGTTGATAATTTCTTGTGTATTTTCGTTAGCACTTTTTTATATGAGTAAGATAGTTTTTTTGGGGTATGTATTTGAAGAAAACTATATGGAAAAATTCTATTTTTCAGAATATAAAATTCTATTTTTATGGATACCAATAGTCTATTTGTTGCTATATATAATAGAAAAGGGGTACATAAAATTAATAAATTATCTTTCATTTACTGATAATACAAAATATAAAAAGAAGTTCTGTGGTATCTTTTTCGTTATTATACTAGTAGTATATTTGTTTTACTTCCTAACTTTTTATCCGGGTGGCGTATATATTGATACATGGACATCACTTGAAATGCTTAATGGAGAAAAAGAATTAACAACTCAACAACCTGTTTTATATACTGCTCTATTGAATATTGTTAAAGCATTTAATACAGATTATTATACAGGTTTTGCTATTATTACAGCATTACAGAGTTTACTAATGATATCTATAATTACGTATTTTATATATTGGTTATTAGATAAAGGATTAAATCCAATAATAGTCTTTTTTATATCATTGTTTTTTATATTTTTTAGATTATATCCACTATATAGTGTATCAGTTTGGAAGGATACGCCATTTTCTCTAATGTTATTTCTTTATACATTAGTTATGATAAATATGATCTTTGAATTTAATGATAACAAAATAAAGATTTCTACAATTATAAGCATGAACATTTTAACAATATTAATTATTTTCTTGAGAAGCAATGGGATTTATTTAGTTTTAGTTTCACTAATTGTATTGATATTAAGTTTCATAAAAAAAATTATTAAAGAAAAAATAATACATTTTAAAGCATTTATTATAAGTATTTTGAGTACAGTCGCTTTGTGCATCGTTTTACAACATGTATTAATAAATTGTGGCATTAAAGAATCACCTAAAGTTGAAATGCTTGCTATACCAGTACAACAAGTCGCAAGAGTAGTTGCTGTAGATGGGAATATAAATGATTCACAAAAAGAACTAATAGAAAAGGTAATGCCAACAGAAATGATAAAAACTAAATATAGAGCATTGTTGGTTGATAAAATAAAGTGGGAAGATAGTTTTAATGAAGATTATTTATATGATCATATGCCAGAATACTTTAAATTATGGTTTGAGCTATTACTTCAAAATCCAAGTGAATATATAATAAGCTATTTATTAGAAACATCAGGGTTCTGGACATTTAATGTTGTAGGGCCAGAAGCATATCATTCTGCGGTTACATGGGAAACCTTAAATGATAAAGTACAAAACCAAAACTTGATAGCAGATAATACTAATTTTGATTTTAAAGAAAATATGTTAGCTATAGGATATTATAGTGGTGGATTCTTCTTCTGGATCATGGTATTAAGTATTTTTATAACATTTAGACTATGTGATAAAAAATATCTGATAGGTTATATTGTACCATTAACATTATGGCTTACAGTAATGGTATCTACTCCAATGGGACAGGCTCTAAGGTATGTGTATATTTTGGTATTAGTTTTGCCATTAAATATAATTTATCCAATTATTTTTTCAAAAAAATTTGAGACATGTACCAAAAATGAGGTTTAAATTATTAGATATTTGAAAAAGGAGAATTGTAAGGTGGCAGTTAAAATTATATATTTTGTTCATGGGACAACTACTGATAATCTAGAACATAAAGCATCAGGCTGGATTCCAGGTGAACTATCTGAAAAAGGAGTGCAGCAATGTTTAGATTTACGAAAACAAATTAATATAGATGATATTGACATCGTTGTGTCATCTGATTTAAAAAGGGCAATTGATTCAGCTGATAATGTTTTTAAAAAAGACAAAGTTATATTACATGACAAAAGAATAAGAGAGTGCAATTATGGTGACTTAAACGGAAAAGATGCATCGTGTGTTAGATATGAAGATCATATTGATACTGTATTTCCAAATGGAGAATCACTAAAAGATGTAGAAAAAAGAGTAAGAGATTTTTGTGACTATTTACTTGAAAACTTTGATGGGAAGTGTGTGGCATTGGTTTCTCATAAAGCGCCTCAACTAGCACTAGAAGTCCTTACCAAAAATATTTCATGGGAAGAGGCTATAGAAAATGACTGGAGAAAGACAAAATCATGGAAGCCTGGATGGGAATACACTATTGATTGTAAAAAAAAAGAAAAGGTTACAGCGGTGGTATTGGCTGCGGGAAATAGTACAAGATATGGAAAAAATATAAATAAAAATCTAGAAATGATAAATGGAAAGCCAGTATTTATGTACAGCCTAGAAGCTTTTGATAAGAATGAGTATGTAGATGATATAGTGGTAGTGGCAAAAAAAGAAGAGTTAGAAAAGTTAGAAGATATTGTAAGCCGCAGGCAAAGTTCAAAGAATATAAAAATAGTTGTAGGCGGAAGTGAAAGAAAGGATTCGGTATATAATGCCATAAAATCTATAGATTCAGATATTGTTATTATTCAAGATGGCGCAAGGCCACTAATAAAGCAAAAGTATATCAATGAATGTATTGAAAATATGAATGAATTTAATGGAGTAACAATCGGTGTAAGATCTAAAGATACGGTAAAGATGATTGATAATAAAAATACAGTGATAAATACAACTAATCGAGAGAGTACATATCTTATCCAAACACCACAGTGTTTTCGAAGAAGTATATTATTTGATATGCATGAAAAATATAAAAATACGTGTGTGACAGATGATTGTGAGATACTTGAAAAAGACTGTTATAAAATTAAAGTTTTAGATGGTGATTACACAAATATAAAAATAACTACAGGCGATGATTTAAATATCGCAAAGATGTTTTTAGAAAATGGGCAAGATTAAATTCTTGACGAATATATGATTAACATTATAGAATATATAATCATATATTTACTATAAAAGGAGGTAAAAAAGATGAAAATTACAAATTCAATGACTGGAAAAAAAGAAGAGTTTGAACCAATAAATCCTGGAGTAGTGAATGTGTATGCCTGTGGTATTACAGTATATGATTTAAGCCACATAGGCCATGCAAGACAAGCTATAGTTTATGAGATGATTACAGATTATCTAAGATATAAGGGATACAAAGTAAAATACGTTAGAAATTATACAGACGTTGATGATAAGATAATTAAAAAAGCAAACGAACTTGGTGTGAATGCGATTGATTTTTCTAAAAAAATGATAGAAGAAAATGAAAAAGATATGGCTGCTCTTCATGTAAAAGATGCTGATGTTCAGCCAAAAGCTTCAGAATACATAGAGAAGATTATTAAGTTTGTAGAAGGTCTTATAGAAAAGGGACATGCATATTCTACAGAAAATGGTGATGTTTATTTTGCTGTAAAGACATTCCCATCATATGGAAAACTTTCACATAGAAATACTGATGAACTATTGAATGGTGTACGTAAAGATGTAGAAGAAGGAAAAAAAGATCCAATAGACTTTGCTTTGTGGAAGTCAGCAAAACCTGGAGAAATAGCTTGGGATTCACCATGGGGGAAAGGAAGACCAGGATGGCATATAGAATGCTCTACTATGTCATTAGATAACCTTGGCGAAACTATAGACATACATG
>CAYYBL010000008.1:0-39586 GCA_964470175.1 uncultured Lachnospiraceae bacterium
CAGGACATGAGCTAGAGGAATATCAAACACTTGAAGATATGTTTAGAACAAATTGTAATCAAATAGATGAAAATGGTGAATTAATTGGAGAACAAGAAGCTATTAAGAACTATATTAGAGAACGAGTTATGTCAGAAGTAATGGATGATAATCTTAATCCAGATGTAATAGAGTCAAAAATAAAATATGCTTCGAGAACAGGGGAAAGTGTAAATGTTGAAAATAATTATTCGATTATATATAGGATTTATGCATTAGCAGCTAAAACTAATAAAAGATACCTTGAAAACAAAGGCGGATATGAATACGATGAAAGTAAAGATATAAACGATTACGACTGGTATAATACAGATGGAGTTTGGACTGCTTATAAACTAAGTAAAAATGGAACAATAACTCAAACTGGAGAAGGATTAAGATCTGAAACAAATCCAGTAATTAAGCAGCTTTTTACAACCAATACATATTTTAGATATGATGGGACAAGAGATACAGCTGAAGCTATACAACAATTAAAGGAAGCTTATGATATCCCTGAGACTTCACTTGATTTTTATGCTAGCTCAAATAACAAAAGTTTAGATGAGGTACTAAAATATAAAACACAACTTCTTGATGAAAGTGGAGAGAAAAAAGGAAAAGAAATTACTATTGATGAAGTATCTGGTCAAGTTTCACTAAATCAAGATTCACTTAATGCGTTTAGTATACTTGAAAATACACATACACTTGATGCAGATTACATTTATAGAGATTTCAAAGAACTAATAGTAGAACTAGGATATTTCACAAAAGAAGAACTTACCGAGTCTATTCCAAGAGTTTTAGCATGGGTAATACCGGAAACAGGTTCATATGGATATCCATTTAATGAATTAGACAAAAAAGTCAATGATTTTGGTACACTTATTCATTCGAAGGGTGATATAGATGTATATAAGAAAAAGATTCTTGCAGAAGCAATAATTAATTCTTTAGATGATGGTAAAGATCAGGAAGAAGAAGAAAAACGAAAAAGAGAAGAAGAGGGAGAAGAAACTGAGGAAGAAAATGATAATATAAGTAAATTAGACAATACTATAGAAAGTGTCAGAAAAATATATGGTGTAAGAGATGATGAAAATTTAGTACTAAGAGCTAATAAAAACTATTTCTTAAGTGAAGAAGGCACTACAACAACAACTACTGGATCATCAGGAGGACTAATGTCAATAGATGAATGGTGGGAATCTACTCAAGAAATGTTTGATGTATTTAAGGCAGAGTCATGGACATATGAACAAGATCATAGTTGCTCAACATTTGAACAAGCACAAGCATCACAACATACTACAGATTGTTCATTAATGGCATCATGGGCTTTGCAAAGACTTGGAGCATTGCAAGAGGGAAATACATTTTGCTCAATGATGGGGTCGTCAGGGGCTTTAGATGGTAGTGCACCAGCGCAAGATTTGATTAATGCTGGAGCAGATATAATTGCACCTCCATCAGGAACAAAATTTGCTCCATCAGCTTCAAATGGTACTTTAGAGCCAGGAGATATACTATTCTATGATGGACACGTAAGTGTATTCTGTGGACCTGATTATGAAAATTGTGTAGATACAAGTTGTTGGGATTGTGGTTCTGTAGGAGGTATACAGAATGGAGGACCAATAGATAAGGGTAGCGAAAGCAGAGATATAAAACTTATAGTAAGATTGCCTTTTGGAAATAAAAAGAATAAAGGTGAGAAATATAAGGGATATGAAGGAAATGAAGCAGTTGTTTCTCCAGTAACAGGAATACTTCTAGAGTACGGAACATATGACAATAGCGATAAAGATAAAGATGAGAGAGTAAATAGTGATGTTGATTGCAAAGAAATAGATGAAGAATATAGGCTAACTTCTACAGAAGAGAAATATAAAGATAAGACCCGGATATGCTAAGATAATGGTGCTTGATGCTGAAAATTATAAAAAACTTGAAGCTGGCACAAATAGTAGATTCCAAGGAAATTCTCTTTTAAAATCGGAATATAATACTATAGGAATAAATCAAAAATTTGAAGAGAAACTTGAAAAAGAAGATGAATTGGATGATTGGTCTGCTATAGATCAAACTATATATGGTTATAAAGAATTTGCAGAACTATATGAAAAAACAGGAGTTGCTGGAAATATAATATATATAGATGGATTTAAATGTGAAGATGTAGAAGAAGATGCAGAGAAAGGACCTGATAAAACATTTGATGGTGAAGATATAAAATTTAGTATGTTTGATGTTTCAGAGTCAGATATAGAAAATGAAGATGCAGTGAGACCATCATTATATGAAGACGATACAGAGTATAAGGATATCAACGTAAAAATAACGGAAAGATTGAAGGCAGAAGGAAAAGTAAAATCAAATGCAGTAAGTTCTATAGGTATAGATGCAACTGGTGGAAAAATAGTAAGTAATTTCGAAAATAGAAATAGATTGGTGTTTATAAAAGAAGGTACTGTAATTGGAAGAACGATTTCAGATAAGGAACTTATGGAAAATACTGAATATAGAAATAAAAAACTTGGTGCATATGAAGATGTTAGAGGAGATAATTCAAAAGTCATAGGAAATTACATAAGAATTATCATGAGAAATAGCGATGATGATTCTATCATAGAGAATGTAGAAGATTATATGAAGCTAGATGATGGAGAAGTAGATGACCAAGAACTAGGAATGGAAAAATTCTTATTCTGGATGGGATGCTTGGCAGAAGGTGGACATCTAACATACAAGAATGGTACTTGGTATTCTGTAGCAGTCAATGATGGTGTTGGTGATCCTAGTGAGCCAGGATGTGGTTTAACACATTTCTTTGGACTTACAAACTATGATTTGAATGAATATGAAAAGGCAACTGGAAGAAGAGAGTGGACTGAAGAAATGAAGTTAGAAGATCTAGTAAATACATATTTAATAATGATTGATGAAGATATTGACTGGGTAAGAGAAACACTAGATCCTGACATGCCAGATGGGTATTTACAAGGATTTATTTCTCTTGCACATAACTTTGGTAGAGTATATCCAAATACAGGACCACATCAAGACTTTAACTGGAGAGCTGATGAGTATTTGAATAGCAATCCACATGCAGTTTCAGAAGAAACATGGGCAAAGGATTATTCGTATAGTGATAGACCAGAAATGGATGCAGCGATGGAAAAGAGAAGAAGAAACGAATGGGCAATTTGTACAAAAGGTATATATCCAGAACCATATTCTGATGATCATGATACAGAATATAATTGGTCATCATACCAAAATAATGAATGTACAGGAGTAACATTTAATATTTCAGAAGAAACACCATTTAGTGATTGGTGTAAAGCCTTAAATATTAATATCACAGCAGAACTTAAAAATATACCACAAATGAGCAATAGTGCTGGTGATAACAATGCAAATAATGCAAATACTACAAGCACTACAAATACTACAAATACTGTTAATAATGTAAATACTGTTACAAACGATTAATGAAATGGAAAATTAACAGATGATGATATAGAAACATGGGTAAGGACAGCACATTTAGATGGACATCCAGAATATGATGAAAAATAAAGGGAGATAGTATGGAAGAAGAGGGACAAAATCAGAATAGTGAAAATATGTCTACAACTTCTTCTAGTGCGGTACAAAAAGGTATTAGTAGTGCACAGAAGAATGTTGCAAATGCAACTTCTCAGAAAAATTTGAAAGCAAGGGTGTTTACTAAGCTTGCACCAATGCTTGGACCAATAATTTTCTGGGCTACAGTGGCAGTTATTGCTATAGTTATTTTGGTAGGTATAGGCACGTTTTTGATGACTACGCCTGGTATTATTATGGATAAATTGGAAAAAATTGCAAGAAACGTTGTAGATGCTTTGCAACACTATTTCCTAGGAGATGATTTAACACAAAATGTAAAAGAAGAAGAAATTCTTGGAGTGTTAGACTATCTAGAAAACATGAACTATGATCTAAAGGGCTATGGTTTTTTAACTTCATTTGTTGATGAAGAAGAAAAAACTTATGAAGATGGAAAACCAACTGGTAGCACGCAATATAAAGATGGGGAAGCAGATGGTGTTATAAGATATACAGATGATGAGGGTAAGCATTCAAAAGGTGATATAAAGGAAGCAGATAGTAAATATATATTTATGTATCTTGTTTCAGATAATTATATATATACAGTAAAAAATAATAATATTTCATTTGAAACAGGAGATGGACCACTTGGAGCACTTGCATCATTATATATTGGAAATATTGTACATTCAGTAAATTTTGTTACACAGCTGATTGACACTTTTACATCGTTTCATACAGCAGGACTTACATCTGAGTTGTATGGAAATGGACTTATTTATTTCTTTTATGAAAAAGATGGTAAGTTTGGAGTACAAGGAGCACCATTTGGAAATGATATAAGCAACCAAATAAAAATAGATCAAGAAAAGAAAACATTGGTAATAAAACATAGTGATGGATTATTTTGGGCAAATAAAAGTGAGATGGAATATAAGGTAGATGGATGGGCTGGAAGATATGGTATGCCACTTGAGTTTTTGCTTTCTGTACACATAGCTACAATGATGCCAGATTTAGCATGTGATATGGTGCAACTATTCCCTACAGAGGTACAGACATATCTACACTATGTTTCAGAATATATGGTAAAGGATGATGAAGGAAAAGAAAAGACAGTTAATACGTATATACCATATATAGCAAAAGTCGTAAATCATTGGTATAGAGATGTGTATTTAGTTCAGCCAGAAGATGAAAATGTTGGGCTTGTACAAGTAGATGCTGAATATGAAACATTGGTAAAAGAAAGATGGACTTTGTATGAGACATATACGGCAAGTGAAGCTATTACATATGG
Organism: uncultured Lachnospiraceae bacterium; assembly: GCA_964470175.1. Lineage (GTDB taxonomy): Bacteria > Bacillota > Clostridia > TANB77 > CAG-508 > Scatovivens. Next base: position 4,916 of record CAYYBL010000008.1, read on the forward strand.
AAATGAGAATTTAGCTGGAGAGTATAAACTATATGGATTAAAGGACAATGGAGAGTATGCGACAAAGGTAGATGAAGTGAAAAATCATGAAAAAGCAGCTGGAAAATTAAAGATAGCGACAACTGAAGATGGTCATAATTATGTGCTATTTGTAGGAACAATTGATGAAGCAAATCCGACACTAAGTATAATGAGAAATGCTGGAAGCAGTTCAAGTCCAGAAGATACAGATAATAGCGAAATAAATGAACAAATCGAAAGTGTTGAGGATAATAGAATACCAGTTGCAAAAAAGGCGTTAACAATATCATTTGGTGAAATGACAGGACAAAGAGATGATAATAATGATACAGATGGTAGCGAAATAAATGAAGATACAGATAATGAAACGGATAATAGCCAAAATAATGATCCAATATATAATTTGAGATTTATTTTTAAAAATAATTTTTCTTCACAAAGTGACAGACCATTGGCACAGAGATTTACAGACACATCTTGGGATGACATTGCTATGACAATTACAAATACAGAAGAAGCTCAAAGCAAAATAAGTAGATATGTTTCAGAACATTCTGAAGACTATGCATTTCAAATTGAACAAATAAAATTAACACTAAATAATTATGGTAATGTTCAAGAAGAAGGGCAAAGTGACTGGGATTTTATTACAATGCATCGAGAAGTTTTACATGGAAGAAATGATGACTATATGAGTATTATCGATGCATGGGGAACTACTATTACTAAGGATGAAGTGATAAGTCTTGTACAGAATATAATTAATAATAATGGTCCAGATGCATCTGCTATTGCTGAAATGATAAATGACTTAGCTAATAGTATGAGAGAAACTGTTGCAGATAATTTTTTAGAAAATCCAGTTGAATATAGGGAAGATGATATAAATGATTATGGTTGGTATAGGACTGAAGGAGTGTGGACTGCTTATAAGCTAGATGATAATGGGACTTTTTCTCAAGAAGGTGAAGGATTAAGAACAGAGACAAATCCAATAATAAAACAATTATTTACATGTAATACATATTTTAGATATGATGGTACAAAAGATACTGCTGAAGCTATACAACAATTGAAAGAAGCATATGGTATCCCTGAAACTTCACTTGATTATTATGCTAGCTCGAATGGGAAAAGCTTAGATGAGGTACTAAAATATAAAACACAACTTCTTGATGAAAGTGGAGAGGATAAAGGAAATCCAGTTACTATTGATGAAGTATCTGGTCAAGTTGCACTAAATCAAGATTCATTAAATGCGTTTAGTATACTTGAAAATACACATACACTTGATTCAGATTATATTTATAGAGATTTTAAAGAACTTGTAGTAGAACTTGGATATTTTACAAAAGAAGAACTTACAGAGTCTATTCCAAGAATTTTAGCATGGTTAATTCCAGACACAGGTTCATATGGATTTCCTTATAATGAATTGGATAAAAAAGTTAATGATTTCGGTACACTTATTCATTCAAAAGGTGATATAGATACTATGAAAAGAATAATCATGCAAAGAATTATGGATGAGGAAACTGAAAGAGTAAATAATGGAACATCTGAAAGTCTAAATGTTTCTGGAGAAGGAACTATGGAAGGACTTGAAAATTCATTAAACAATGATGAAAGAGAAAGCCTTTCAGTTTCATATACAGCAACCTCAAGAGTAGTTGGGGCTTCAGGATATACAGGTGAGCATGCTATTTATAGAGAAGCACATGCAGAGCCAATGCATAGAAAAATAGAGCACACTCCTTCATTAGATACACTTGATTCAGAAGGTTATCAAGATATAATAGAGGATGGAAGTGTTCAGTATAAACATTATTTACAATATCAAGGACCATATAAAGGAAATCAGTATAGAGTAGATGGGACTATCACTTCAGATGGTTGTGGACCAACTTCAGTTGCTAATCTACTTTCAGGATATGGTAAAGATGTGACACCAGCAGATGTCGCAGCATGGGCAATGGAAGATATAGGAAGCAGAGATGGGCCTGGACCACAGCTTGAACATTTTGGAATAGAACATGATGTAGTAATAGGTGTAGGACGCAAAGAGTTTGCAGAAGCATTGATAAACGCTTTTAACGATGGAAAACCAGTTGTAGCTGTAATGCCTGAACCTCAACCAGATACAGATGATTTTTGGACGAAAGTAGGACATTATGTATGTCTGATTGGAATAGATGAAGAAGGTAGAATGATTACAGCAGATCCTGCTTCAATGGAAGAAAGAAGAATTAGTTGTGAAAATGGTATAGATGATATTGTATGTTACTTATGTGCTTTATGGATTCCAAAAGAAGCACCATCTGGGGTAAAAAAAGGTGGAAAATATAAAGGATATGAAGGAAATGAAGCAGTGGTTTCTCCAGTGACTGGTATACTTCTTGAGTATGGTACATATGATAGTGATGATGATGAAAGAATAAATAGCGATATTGATTGTAAAGAAATAGATCAGGAGTGTAGACTTACTTCTACAAAAGAGAATTATAAAGATAAGCTTGGATATGCAAAAATAATGGTACTTGATGCTGAAAACTATAAAAAACTTGAAGCTGGAACAAATAGTAGTTTTAAAGATAATTCTCTTTTGAAATCGGAATATAATACTATAGGAATAAATCAAAAGTTTGAAGAAAAGCTTGAAAATGATGAGGAATTAAAGCATTGGAGTGCGATAGATCAGACAATATATGGATATAAAGAATTTGCAGAATTATATGAAAAAACTGGAATTGCAGGAAACATAATTTATATAGATGGTTTTAAGTGTGAAGATGTAGCAGAAAGTGATGAAAAAGGACCAGATAAAACATTTGATGGTGAATATATAGATTTTAAAGATTTTGATGTTTCAGAAGGAGACATAGAGAATAAAGATGCAGTGAGACCATCATTATATGAAAGAGATACTGTGTACAAAGATATGAATTTGAAGATAACAGAAAGATTGAAAGCAGAAGGAAAAACAAAGTCAAATGCAGTAAGCTCTATAGGTATAGATGCAACTGGTGGAAAAATAGTAAGTAATTTTGATAATAAAAATAGGTTAGTATTCATAAAAGAAGGTACAGTGCTTGGAAGAACAATTACAGATAAAGAACTTATGGAAAACACTGAATATAGAAATAAAAAACTTGGTACATATGAAGATGTAAGAGGAAAAAATCCAAAAGTCATAGGAAATTACTTGAGAATTATTATGAGAAATAGTGATGATGATTCTATCATAGAAAATGTAGAAGATTATATGAAACTAGATGAAGGAGAAGTAAAAGACAATGAAATAAATGAATGGGTGCTATTTTATTGGTGTCCTTACGAATGTGGACCATGGGATGGAGATGGAAATGGACCTGAACAAGTAGAAAATCATAATGCTGGAGGAGGAGAATTCTCTACAGGAATTTGTCAATGGACAACGACAGGTGCAGGACATTCAGCTGGAAGCTTCGATGAGATAAAGAAATTGTGTACATTTGCTGCAAACTATGATCCGGCTTATAGTAATATGACTAGCTATGGGGATTTAAGTATATCTGAAAAACTAAATAATTTTGAAATGTTAAATAATGTAATAAAACCAAATTGTTCTTTGGATAGAGAAAAGTTTTTAAAAATGGAAGTAGAGTGTGCATTGTGGCAATTTTTAGGTGGAGAGTACTATGAAAAATACGGAAATTTAGGATTTTCTGAAAGTGAACTTGCTCAGACATATAGAAATTATCCATGGGTAGAAAATAGACCAGATATTATTAAAGGAACAGTAATGAGTATGGCAATAAGATTTGGAAGTGAAGTACCAGCTCAGCGTGGGATAACAGATGCACTTTCAGATCAAGAAATAATAGATAAAATTAAAGAATATTTTGCTGGTGATTCAAACAGAGGAGAAGTACAATTTAATGTTGCAAATGATTATTATAATGGAGCCATCACGGATGAAGATATAGAAACATGGGTAAGAACAGCACATTTGGATGGTCATCCAGAATATGATGAAAGATAGAAGGAGATTGGATGGAAGAAGAAAGACAGAATCAAAATAGTGAGAGCATGTCTAGAACTTCTTCTAGTGCTGTACAGAATGGTATTAGTAACGCACAGAAGAATGTTGCAAATGCAACTTCTCAGAAAAATTTAAAAGCAAGAGTTTTTACTAAGCTCGCACCGATGCTCGGACCAATAATTTTCTGGGCTACAGTGGTGATTATTGCTATAGTTGTTTTGGTAGGTATAGGCACGTTTTTGATGACTACACCCGGTCTTCTTATGGATAAATTAAAGGAATTATCTAAAGCAATTGGAAATAGTATATTGTCTGCATGGGGATATGATACAACTAAAATGGTAGATGATGAGGCGGTCTATAATGTACTAGATTACTTAGAAAGAATGAATTATGATTTAAAGGGATATGGCTTTTTATCAGGATATACATATGAAGTTGGAAATGATGATGATGGTGAAAATAAATATGTTTTTGAAGATGTTGATGTTGAAGATAAAGGAAGCGGCGAAACAAATAAGTCAAAACTTGCAAAGATAAATCCTAATTATTCTATGCCTATAGATGACGAATCAGATGGTGTTGTAAGGTACACTAAAGCAGATGAAGAAGCCGATTCAAAACATAGAGAGGGAAAAATAAAAGATGCAAAAAGCACGTATGTGTTTATGTATCTAGCTTCTGATAATTATGTTTATACATTAAAAAATGATAACTGGGTATATCAGAATGAATCATATACGGGATTTTGGGGAAGGCTAGCTGCAGTTTTTAAAGGTATTGCTGTAAATTTAGTACATATTAGAGCAAATATTTGTGATTTACTTTTAGGTACGCATATAAGTGGAATAGGTGCTGAAATTTGGGGCAAAGGATTGGTAATGTTTTATTACGAAGATGGGTTTGGCAAAAAAGGAGCCGCATTTGATGATAGCATAAGTAATAGCATAGATATTGATACGGATTCTAAGAAATTGATTATAGATCATGCTGAAGGGTTTGCATGGTCAAATAAAAGTAGATTAGAGTATGATGTTGATGGATGGGTAGGAAGATATGGTATGCCACTAGACTTTTTACTTTCTGTTCATGTTGCAACTATGATGCCAGATTTAGCATATGATATGGTTCAATATTTTCCTACAAATGTCAATGTATATTTGCATTATGTGAGTGATACGGAAGTAACAACTGAAGATGGCGGTAAAAAAAGTGTAGCTACATACATTCCATATGTTGCTTCTGTAACAGATCATTGGTATAGAAATGTATATTTTGTTGAACCAGAAGATAAAAATACTCAATTTGTACAGGTAGATGCAGAATATGAATCACTTGTAAAAGAAAGATGGACAATGTATGAAACTTATACTGAAGCGGAAGCAGCTGGATATGGGGCTGAAAATTTAGCTGGAGAATACAAACTTTATGGATTAAAGGAAAATGGGGAATATGCTACAAAAAAAGGAGAGGTAAAAAATGGAGATAAGCAACCAGATAAGCTAAAAGAAGTAACAACTGATGATGGTCGTAGTTATGTTTTATTTGTTGGAACTGCTGCTGAGGCAAATCCAACTATTACGATAATGAAAGGTGATGAACCTGGTGTTGCTGATAATGGTGACATAAATGCAAAGATTGAAAGTGTTGAGGATAGAAGAATACCAGTTGCAAAAAAAGCAATAACATTATCATTTGATGAGATGATGAGTCAAGATGGAAATACATCTGATGAAAGTCCATCAAATAATCAGTCAAAAGAAGAAATAAATAATCAGGAAAAAGAACAAATAGAAAACCAATCTGAGATATTACCTGATACTACAAGTGAGCAAGAGAAAAAATCGATAGCAGAAAATGCTGCTGATCAGGCTGTTGCGTATTGGAATAAAATGAGTAAGGACAAGCCTACATGGGAAAGTTCAGATTTTGCTGGATTTGTATTAGAAGAGTATCAATCGCTTGAAGGTATGTTTAGAGGAGGTATGATAGATGAAGATACAGGGGAATTAATTGGAGGAGAAGGAGATTTTGAAAGATATATTAGTAAGCAAGTTATATCAGAAGTAATGAATAGTGCCTTAAATCCAGATGTAATAGAGTCAAAAATAAAACTTGCTGTGAAAACTGGGGAAAATATAAATGTTGAAAACAGTAGTACGCTTTTATATAGAATTTTTGCATTATATGCTAAGACAAATAAAAGGACTATTGATGAAAGAGGTGGACATGAATATGATGAAAGTAGAGATAAGAATGATTACGAATGGTACAATACAGATGGAGTTTGGACTGCTTATAAATTAAGTGAAAGTGGAACAATTACGCAAACAGGAGAAGGATTGAGAACAGAAACAAATCCTTTAATTAAAAGAATGTTTTTAATCAATACGTATTTTAGGTATGATGGTACAAAGGATACAGCAGATGCTATTCATCAATTAAAAGAAGCATATGATATAAAAGAAGGAGCTTTGGATTTAGCTGCTGCAGAAAAGAAAATACCACTTGATGAACTTCTTAGATATTCTACTCAATTAAGAGATGAAGAAGGAAATGATAGGGGAGACCCTATTTCTATAGATGATTTATCTGGCCAAGTAGCATTAAGTCAAGATTCTTTGAATGCATTTAGTATGCTTGAAAATACTCATACACTTGATGCGGATTATATATATAGAGATTTCAAAGAACTTGTGGTAGAACTTGGGTATTTCACAAAAGAGGAATTGACAGAATCTATACCTAGAGTATTTGCATGGCCACTTCCAACTGTTGGATCATATCAATATGCGTTTAAAGAGTTAGATAAAAAAGTAAATAAGTTTGGTACAATGATACATTCAAAAGGAGACATAGATGCTTACAAGCTATATAAATCAAGAGAAGAATCTGAAGCTACGTCTAACAATAATGAAGAAGATTTGCAATCAAATTCTATAAATGGTGAAAGTGATAGTTCAGCATATGTTTTAGATGATGAAGGAAACAGATACTATATTAATCCAGATACGGGACAAATTTATAATATTTTTCAGTTTCTATATAATAGTTATGAAAAGACGGATTGGTTTAACTTCTTTTTGGGAGATTGGATTGATGGATATTATTTACAAATACCATGTGGAGATAGTGAAGAGGATTATGTAAATATTGATGTTGTAACAGATGATGAAGCAAAAAAGTATTATGTAGTAGATGATTTTGGAAATAAATATGAGATAGATTATGATGAAGCAAAAAGAAGTGGTACTTTTAAGATAGAGAATTATTCAGCATTTGTAAATAATACTAAAAAAATGAAAAACTTAAAAATAAAAATAGAAAAAGGAGAAGATGAAAAAAATTACATAACTCTTGCAGGACAGAAAATAGAAGTAGAAGGAAGTATTAATGAAAAGGAAAGAGCAAGTAAGCCAAATAAGAAAACAACCACTGAAGGTTCAAGTAGGGAAGTATCTAAAGTTACAAATGGTTCTAAAACACTTATTTCAAATAACTTGCAAAAAGTAAGGAAAAAAGATCAAAATGGTAAAGAGTATGAAATACTAAACTTACAAGGAAAAAAGACAAATTATTTAGATGGAAATAAAGGACAAGGTGAAGGTGGAACCTACAAAAGGGAAAATATAGTTGAAACTGGTAAAGCTTGTTGGGATTATATAGTTCAAAATAGGGATAGATATACATATGCAGGTGCAGCTATACCAATAACTGGTGGATCAACAGTTGATTGTAGTTCATTTGCTTCATGGATTTTGTATGAATATGGTTATTCAGATTTTGGAGGATGGCAACATGTTACACAACAATTTTTAGCTACAGATTGGAATGCTTTATATGGATGGGAAGAAATATCTGTTGGAGATACTGAGGATGCTACTCCTAAGCTTCAACCAGGTGACTTCTTCGTGAGAGATCACGGAAGTAATGATGGTCATATCACGTTTGTATATTCGACTGAAGGTGGAAATCTAAAACTTCTTGATTGCGGATCTTCAAGCTATTGGAAAACACCTGGAAATGAAGATGGTATACCATCTGGAGGGTTCGTACAAGGAACTACTGGAAGAGGTCAAGGAAAGATTATAAGAGTGGAGAATTATAGCCCTACGAAGAAAAGAGAAGATGCTGAAAAATATGAGGGTTATAATGGAAATGATGCTGTTGTATCACCTGCTACAGGTATACTTTTAGATTACGGAACGTATGATGATAGTGAAGAGAAAAAGAATGAAAGAAAAAATGCAGATATAAGCGACAATTCACTTGATCAAAGTATTAGAATAGATGGTGTAGATGATGTAGTTAACGATACAGAAACTGGTATGGAAAAAGGATGTGTTGACAAAGTTGGCTATGCAAAGATATTGGTACTAGATGCAAAAAATTATAAGTTGCTTGAGACATATACTAATAATAAGTTTAAAAATGAAAAGCATTCTTTACTTAAAGATAATTATGAAGAAGATGGTTTGAATCAGAAATTTCACGATGAATATATTAAGAATACGGATGAAGTAGATGACTTGGATGAGATTTCTAAGACAGTATATGGATATAAAGAATTTGCAGAATTATATGAAAAAACAGGAGTTGCTGGAAATATTATATATATAGATGGATTCAGATGTGAGGATGTAGAAAAACTTAAAACGAGTGAAAATAAAGAAGAAACATCTGATGATGAAGACAAAGAAGATGATGATGAACAAGAAGATAATGAAAATACAAATGAAAATACGGAAGTTAGTCAAAGAAGTAGATATCATGATGCAAGTTTAGATGATATTTCTAGTACAGGCTCTAAAGATAAGATAAGTGAAAAAATACCAAGTGGAGATCCTATAACATTTGATGATTTTAAAGTTAGTGAAAGTGAAGTAGAGGATAATGACAAAAAGAGACCTTCACTTTATGTGGATGATAAAGACTATCATTCTATTGATAAAAATACTACGGATAGACTTGATGCTGAGAAAAAAGTAAAAAGTTTAGCTGCACCATCATTATTTGTAAATGCAAATGGAAAAGAACTTGTTTTTATAAAAGAAGGTACAGTTCTTGGAAGAACTATTACTGATAAGGAGTTACAAGAAGCCGACTATTTTAGAAATGGAAAACTTGGAACTTATGATGATGTGAGAAAAGCAAAGGATGACAATGGCGATGTCGTATCTAAAGTTATAGGAAACTACCTAAGACTTATTATGAGAAATAAAGAAGATGATACTGTAATTGAAAATGTAGAAGATTATTTGATTCTTGCAGATGGACAAGATGATCAAAAAAATAAATCACAGCAATTTGAAAGCTTTTCTATCACTGGTACAATGTTTGATGAAAACGAGTGGGTAGAAATCACAAAGGCATATATTGAGGGTCACTATAAAGGAAGCTCATTTGATACAGAAGTTGATTTAAATGAGTTCTATAAAATATGTGTAGGAAAACATGTAAACCCAGAGTTTGCTTTTGTAAGAGCTATACAAGAGAGTAGCTTAAGTAGTCCAAATGGAAACTATTGGGGTATGGGAACTCCAAATGGTGCGTCACTTGCAAGCTATGGCGGTTGGAAAAATACTCTAAATGCGTATTGTGATCAATTAAATAAATATCAAACGCCTGGTACATATGGATATCAAGCAATTATGACAAGGTATCAAGAAAGAAAGGCTTGCACTGAAAACGGTGGATGTGATCCAAATGGATTTGGTACACCTGATACTGCTCAAGGAATACAATCAGTGTATTCATGGCTTGGAAATGACCACTTAGCTAATAGTGCAGGTGGTGGAGGAATGTACTACATCTATCCTTGGGGATGGTGTGGAGATTTTAATCAATATACAGGAGAGAATAAAATTATTTATGAAAATGTAGATGAATTTAATAGACTATGCGGAGGACCACATAATACACCAGGAGGAAGTACATCATCTCATCCAACATCTACTTGGGAGCAAGCAAGATATACAGCATGGCAGGTTGAAAAAATAATTAAAATTGCAAAGGATGTGTATGGTGAGAAGGCTGGAACATATGCGGGAGGCTAAAATTAAATCTTAAATATAAAAAATGTAAACACAAAAGTGTTTACATTTTTTTTGACCAGTATTTCATTGACTAAAAATGAAAATATAGATATGATTTTTTTGTAAAAATTTGAAACCAAACTGACTTTTAAGTTGTTTTATAAGTATAAGGAGGTAAGAAAATGCAAAGTAGAGAAGAATATATAACTAGTATTATAGAAAAACATTCCGATATGGTATATAGATTAGCTCTTGCAAGATGCGCAAGTATTGAAAACGCGGAAGATATTTTTCAAGAAGTATTCTTAAAACTAAGCGAAAAATTACCAAAGTTCAATAGTGAAGAGCATGAAAAGGCATGGCTTATTAGGGTTACTATTAATCTTACAAAGAATTTAAATAAATCTTCATGGGAAAGAAATACAGTAGCAATTGAAGATCCTGATAATATAGGAGATGGAGGGGAAAATGATGAACAAAATGTTTTTGATGAAGTTATGAAATTACCTCAAGAGTATAGGACTGTAATTTTCTTATTCTATTATGAAGGATATAAAGTTAAAGAAATAGCAGACATGACAAATAACTCAGAAGGAACGATAAAGACATGGCTTTTTAGAGCTCGCAAGCAGCTAAAAAATGAGCTTGAAGGAGGGTTTGGAGATGAATAAAAATGAAGAAAATTTTAAAAAAGCATTTGATAAGATTCATCCTAGTGAAGAATTATTAAAAAATACAATAGAAAAAGCTACAAAGAAGAAAAATACAAATAAAATCTTTTATATAGTACCAGCCTTGGCAACATGTGTAGCAGCTATAGTATTAGTGGTTAATTTTGGCGTTATAAAGCCTAATTCAGAACCTATAACAATTGCAAGCGGGAATGAAAATATAGTAAAGCCTGAAGTAAAAGAAATAGAAACAGAAATTGAATTAGATGATAAAATTGTCAGGTTTGCAAGTGCTGATGAACTAAAAGAAAAGATTAATGAATTAAGAAAACCAGCATATCGAGCTAATTATAGTATGAATTCAAAATCGGAAATGGCCATGGATGCAGTAGAAGAATCTACGCAAGGTGATACATCAGCTAATTCAGACACGGAAGCCTCATCAAATTATTCAACAACTAATGTACAAGTTAAAGGTGTTGATGAAGCAGATATAATTAAAACTGATGGAAAAATGATATATGTTGTTAATGGTTATGAGTTACATGTTTTTGATAAAGAATTGAATTTAGAAAACAATAAATCATTTGGAAGTAGTAAAGCAAATATAACTATCAGTGAAATGTATCTAACATCAGATAAAATAGTATTAATTGGTCAAAAGATTGAAGTCCTAAATAGTAAGAAAAAAGCACGTTACTATACAAATAGACAGTACTTCACACATGTAATAGTGCTTGATAAAGATACATTGGAAGAGATTAGAACAGTAGATGTAACAGGAAATAATATTAGTTCTAGATTGATTGGAGATAATTTATATTTTATTACTAATGAATCATCATTTAATTATTATTATGTAGATGGAGATTATGAAAATGAAGAAATAGAATACTATATTCCAAAATTTTCTGATTCTGTTACAGATAGTGAAGAAAAAGAATTATCATACACAGATATTTGCTATTTTGAAGGATGTAAAACTACAAATTATACAAATGTATGTACATTTAATATAGCTGATGATGAAGAAGTAAGTATAGAGTCAATATTTGGAGCTGGAACTAATGTATATTGTAGTAAGGAAAATTTATATTTGGTAAATTCAAATTACTATTATAGTGATGATAGCGAAATAGAGATATTTAAGTTTAAATTAGATGAAGGTGATGTAAAAGTAGTTGCTATGGCAGAACTTGAAGGAAATATCAATGATCAATTTTCTCTAGATGAATATGAAGGAAACTTAAGAGTTGCTACTACAAAGAGTAGATATAATCACTTTTCAGGAAAATATAAATCAATCAATAAATTATTTGTATTAAATGAGAAAATGGAAATAATTGGTCAAACAGAAGGTTATGCTAAAGGTGAGAGAATTTATGCAGTTAGATTTGTTGGTAAAGTAGGTTATGTAGTAACTTTTGAACAAGTTGATCCATTATTTGTAATCGATTTATCTGATCCTACAAATCCAACTATCAAAGGAGAATTAAAAGTTCCAGGATATAGTACATATTTACATCCATATGATGAAACTCATATTATTGGAATAGGAAATAATGTAGAACCAAATGGATATGGTGGTGTTCATAATACAAATATGAAAATGTCTATGTTTGATGTTTCTGATTTAGAAAATCCTAAAGAGTTATTCACTATAGATATTGGTGAAGATGATTATGTATATTCAGAAGTATTAAGTAATCACAAAGCATTATTATATGATAAAGAAAGAAATCTAATAGGTTTCCCATTAGAAGATAGAGATTCAGGATTTGTTATTTATAAAATAAATGAAGATAGTTTTGAATTATTTGCATCAAATTTTGAAGGAGACTATTTCGATTCTATCAGGAGAATTATTTATATTGATGATGTAGTATATGCATTAGGATATGAAAATATTGCTTCATATGATCTAAATACTATGGAAGAAATAAATAAATACGAGATAAAAAATAATGGTTATTATGGAAGATACTATTATGAAGATTTTGTAGAATAAATTATAAAAACTCTAGTTGAATATTCAACTAGAGTTTTTTTTATGCATTATTATCATTTTTCTTTTTCTTATTTTTTGATTTTTTTGTATTCAACTTTGTAATTGGATCTTCAGCTTCAAATTCGTATGATAGGCCAATATCTGGATATTGTACAGGGTTTAAGTCGTTAGGATTATCTGGATTATCTGAATTGTAGTCGAATTTGTCTTGATTCTTATTAGCTGATTTTTGATCTAATGTTTCTCCTTTGTTGTACTTATCAAAGTTGAAAGTCTTTATTTTTTGTTTTTCTTTATATCTTGATTCTAAGAAGTCAACAACAGCATCACCAACTTTTGTGCTTCCTTTAATATCCTTTGTCTTATACAAAATTGCTTTAAATTTAAGAGCTTGTACACGTCCAGCTTTGAAGTTTGGAACCCAAGCATACTCTGTAGACTTATAGGTGCTATCATAGCTTAAAGTATCAGTATGGAAGTCATGACCAAATTTCCAACGACGTTTTGTACCAAGTTCTAATTCCCACCAACTGTTATCTTCTGGAGTGTTATTTCCGAATACCACTTTTGTAGTACAGTTTGCAAGAATAGTTTGTTTGTAATCTTTGTCTTCGCCGCTCTCAAATTGTGATAAGTTTTGTGCAGAAATAACAGTACCAACTCTATATTTTCTATAAACAGTAAATATATCTTCAGTTGCTTTACAAATATATGGTGGAAATTCATCGATGTATAAGAAATGTGGAATTCTTGTCTTTTCATTTCCTGCTCTTGAAAGTACTGATTGTTGCATAAGAAGAATGAAGAAAAGACCAAATGCTTTGTAGCTTGGGCCTAAATCACCACGTCTAGTACATACAAAAGTAACGGCACCATTTTCAAGAGCACTATCATAATTTAAGTTGTTTTCTCTATTACATAAAATATTTCTTACACCTGGATATCTAAGAAGATTGTCAAGTTGTGCACCAGCTGATTGTAAGTTTCTTTCCATTTCTTCGCTATTTGATGATTTATAAAAGTTCTTTTTAAAGTATCCTATCTGTAGCTTGTACTTTTCAGATAGTTCTGGAATTGCAGCCATTTCCTTTGACATCTTTTCAACAAGAGAAAAGTCATTGATTAATTCAAGTAAATCTTCTAGATTTGGTAAATCCCCATTATGAGATCTTGGATACATCTCTTTAAGCAATAATACAAGATTTTCAATTGCTTGAGATACAATATTTCTCATAAATTGTTCGTCATAATTTGGATTGTCTGAATAGTACATTCTTTTTAATATTGAAGAAATAGCTATTGATGCTTTGATAGGATCTTTGTATGAGAAAGGATTTAATCCTATAGAAGAAGCAGTATTATTTGGATCTATTAAATTGTATTTTATTCCAAAATTATCTGCAACTTCTGTAAGTCTATTTACTGACTCGATATCTGGTGCTATATAAGTAAGACCAAGATTTTTATATACAGGTTTGCTTTCATTAAAATCATATAAATGTTTTGAAAACAATGCTTTGTATAATTTTGTTTTTCCTTCAGATGGTGAAAGCATACTTAAACTGAAATTTTCATTTACATAGTCATTAGTGTATGGACAGTTCATGTAAGCAATACCAGTCTTTAATGCTGCAATTGCAAGATCTTTAGAATTTTCTCTGAAGAAGTATTTTTTCTCTAAGTCACGAGCAATAAGTGGTTCGAAAATCATAGATGTTTTTCCAGAACCAGATACTCCGACAACAGCCACTGACTCAAATCTTCTGACCTCTGGAATAAATATTTTTTCTCCTGTTTTATTGTCTTTACAAAGAAATACTTCACAGGTAAATGGTCCTGTAGCGCCATCTTTCTTTGAAAGATTTATACCAGTATAATCCCATATTGATTCTTGTATGAATAAGGTATCTGCTACAGAAAAGTATAACCATTTAAATAAAGGATAAAAACTTATGACTGGTATATACCATGCAAATGCAGAAAATGCTGGTCTTATTAAATCCATAAAATTTGTAATGATATATGAATAATTTGGGACTGAAAAAAGAAGTATCCAACCCAAGTAATTTCCCCATTGTATAACCATTGATACGACTAAAACGTATAGTGATATCATATATGTGTAGAAAAAGTCTGTCTTTCTTTTTTTGAAATCTACGAACTTTGAAGATGGTGAAAAATTATAAGCAAAAACAATACAAAGTATAGCAAAGGTATATTTAATAGGACCCCAATATGAAACTGAAAGTCCTGTAAATATAATAAATAAAATCTCCGTCAATCTATCTACAATAATGTATATAGAAATGAGAGATAATATATATGTAAAGAATGTATTTCTATCAGTTTTTAATTTACTTAAAAGAGCATCAATATATTTCATTTTTTTATCCCTTTAAAAAATCACTCAAAATATAGTCAAAGACAATATTTCTACATATTTATATTATCATACAAAATGCGAAAAAAATCAAGTTTTTTAGCTAAAAATCAAAAAAATAAAGGGAAATAAAATATTTTGTCGAATAATCATAATAGTGGGCTTAGAACTCACATATTTTAAACTATTTAGGAGGAAAATTAAATGAACAAAGCTGAATTAGTAGCAGCAGTTGCTGCAAAAACAGGTGAAACAAAGAAAAGCGCAGAAGAAACATTAAATGCATTTGTAGATGTTGTAACTGCAACATTAAAGAAAGGTGACAAAGTTCAATTAGTTGGATTTGGTTCTTTTGATGTAAAGAAGAGAGCTGCAAGAAAAGGAAGAAATCCACAAACTGGTGAAGAAATCAAAATACCAGCATCTAAAGCTCCTGTATTCAAAGCAGGAAAAGCTTTAAAAGATACTGTAAATAAATAATCTTTTAAAAGTTGTAAAAGATATAAAAGGAAAAGCTTAAAATATTTTTAAATATTTTGAGCTTTTTTTATGTTATAGGAATTATTTATGAAGTTCCTATTTTAATAAAAAAATATCTCACTTGTGTACTTTTTATGTTATAATGTCTCTTGTAAAGGAGACTTAGTATAAATGTATACTGAATTTGGAATTAGTGAAGAAATAGAAAATGTAGCAAATGAGGCAGAAAAAGAACTTGAAATGATTTTTAAGAAATATGACGAAAATTGTTTGAGGGCAAGTAAGAGAGTTTTAAAGGCATTTCAAGATAATAAAGTGTCTACAGTAGACTTTAATGAAGTTACAGGGTATGGATATTATGATGGAGGAAGAGAAAAACTTGAAAGAATTTATGCACAAGTTTTTGGTGCTGAAGATGCACTTGTAAGACCTCAGATTATGTCAGGTACTCATGCTATATCTATATGTTTATTTGGACTTTTGAAGTATGGAGATACTATGATAAGTATTTCTGGAGAGCCATATGATACGCTAAAAAGTGTAATAGGCCTTTCAGGAGACAGTCAAAACTCACTTATAAAACATGGAATAAAATACGAACAAATAGATTTAGTAAATGATGATTTTGATAGTGAAAAGATAATAAATAGGTTAAAAGAAAAAAATGTTAAATTAGTCGAAATACAAAGGTCTAGAGGATATTCACTAAGAAAAAGTATTTCTATAGAAAAGATAGAAAAAATTATAAGCAAAATAAGAGAAGTAAATGAAGATGTGATTATCATGGTAGATAATTGCTATGGAGAATTTGTTGAAGAGAAAGATCCTATAGAAGTAGGAGCAGATATTTTTGCAAGTTCTCTTATGAAAAACTTAGGAGCAGGTATTGCTACAAGTGGTGGATATGTAGTTGGAAAGAAAAAATACATAAATGATATTGCAGAGACTCTTACTGCACCATGTGTAGGTAAAGACTTGGGAGCAAATTTTAATCAACTTTTGTCATATTATAAAGGATTATTTATGGCTCCACAAGCTGTGAAAGCAGCTCTTAAATCCATGACATTTGCAAGCTATATGCTTGAAAAATATGGATTTAAGGTATCACCAAGTTTTGATGAGAAAAGAGCAGATATTATTCAGACTATTGAACTTGGTGCGGAGGATAGATTAATAAAATTTTGCCAAGGTATGCAAAAAGGTTCACCAATCGAAAGCTATGTCGTTCCTGTACCTGATGATATGCCAGGATATCCAAATAAAGAAATCATGGCAGGAGGAAGCTTTACACCAGGGTCAACAATAGAACTAAGTTGTGATGGACCACTTTGTGAGCCATATATTGCATATATGCAAGGGGGACTTACGTATGATTACGGAAAATTAGGAGTCCTTATGGCAATACAAAATATGATAAACTAAATAAGAAAGGAAGAAACAAATGAGAATTATTTTAGCGTCAAATTCACCAAGAAGGGCATCAATAATGCAACTTGCAAATATTGATTTTGAAATTATAAAGAGCGATTTTGATGAAAGCTCTGTAAAAGAAACTGATATTGAAAAATTATCAGAAGAGCTTGCTTATCAAAAAGCGTTTAAAGTATATGACAATACACAAGGAGACAGAGCTGTTATCGGTTCAGATACATTGGTTGTAAAAGATGGAAAAATTTTTGGAAAACCAAAAGATAGATTAGATGCAATAAAAATGCTTAAGACAATTCAAGGGGGAGAGCATACTGTATACACAAGTGTTGCTATACTTATTGAAGATAGAGGAAGAGAAAGTAAATATAAGGAAGTCGTAAAGACAGAGTTAGTAGTAAATCCTATGACAGATGAAGAAATTGCAGAGTACATAGATTTAGAAGAACCATATGATAAGGCTGGAGCTTATGCTATACAAAGTAGTTTTTGTAAGTATATAGATGTAATATCTGGAAATTATATGGGAGTTGTGGGACTTCCAATAGATAGAATCTACAAGGTTCTTAAAGATTATGGCGTGCTTTAAACGAAACTTAGATTAGAAGGGAAAAATATGAAACTAAATATTGTGCTTGTAGAACCAGAGATTCCTCAAAATACAGGTAATATTGCGAGAACTTGCGCTATTATTGGGGCTAAGCTTCATCTTGTTTATCCACTTGGTTTTACTATTTCAGAAAAATATTTAAAAAGAGCAGGACTTGATTATTGGGACAAACTAGAAATAGAAGAGCATAGCAGTCTATCGGAATTTTTAAAAAAGTATAGTCCAGAAAATCAAAATATGTATTTTGTTACTACAAAAGGGAAGCATATGTATACGGAGCCAGATTATAAAAATTATGATGAAGTATTTTTATTGTTTGGAAAGGAAACTAGAGGCCTTCCGGAGGATCTCTTAAAGAAGTATTTGGACAAAAGTATACGTATTCCGATGAGGAAAACATTAAGATCTTTGAACCTAGCAAACTCAGTTGCAATAGTTGCCTATGAAGCTGAAAGACAAAATGGTTTTGAGAATTTACAAGAGATAAGTGATTATTTTGAATGAAAGTTATAGGTCTTTAAAACCTAAATAATATATGTGGGAGATGGACATGAAGAAAATATTGTATGGAATTTTTACATTTATTATACTTACTTGTATGCTTTTTGTATTTACGGGTTGCGATAAAGAAAATACTACTTCAACCAATACCAAGAAAACGACAAATAGCTCAAAAAGTACAACTAATAGCTCAAAAAATACAACTAGTAGTTCAAAAAGTAATACAACAAATAGTGTAAATTCTAAGGAAAGTGAGGAGGAAAAAGTGAACTTTGAAGAGAATGCACAAAAGCAAATGGCAAAACCAAAAGAAGGTGAGCAAATAGCAATAATTCATGTGAAAAACTATGGAGATATCAAACTTAGATTTTTCCCAGAAGTTGCACCAAAGGCAGTGGAGAATTTTGTGACACATGCAAAAAATGGATACTATAATGGACTTACATTTCATAGAGTTATAAACGAATTTATGATTCAAGGAGGAGATCCTTTAGGAAATGGTACAGGAGGAGAAAGTATTTGGGGACAAGGCTTTGGTACAGAACTTGATACATCACTTGTTCCATATAGAGGTGCTTTATGTATGGCAATGTCAAGTCTACCAAATAGTATAGGAAGTCAATTTTTCATAGAGCAAGCTCATTATGATGAAGATTTGGCAAAACAAATGAGTGCATATGGATATCCAGCAGGTTTGATAGAACAATATAAAAAATATGGTGGAAGTTTACATTTATTTAATCAATATACTGTTTTTGGACAAGCCTATGAAGGAATGGAAGTTGTTGATAATATAGCAAAAAATACAAAAGTTGAAGATAGTAACGGAACAGTTCTTAAGGAAAATCAACCAATTATTGAAAGTATAGAAATCACTACATACACAGAAAAATAAGCAAAATAGTAGACTATTTGATAAAAATTTGATAATATAATAGCACATAAATACTCATAGAGTATAAAAAATATGATATTAAAACAATGATGTTTTAATAAAAAGGAGGAAATTATGGGATTTATACAAGCCTTTGTTGGAGCTATAGGAGGAACATTTGCAGATCAATGGAAAGACTTTTTGGTACCAGATCCAAATGTTACAGCTACTACTGGTGTTGTTAAAGCAGTAGTTAAAGGTACAGATAATGGAAGAGGATCAAATACTCATGGCTCTGAAAACATTATTTCAAACGGAAGCAAAATAGTTGTACCAGATGGTATGGCTTTAATTACAATGCAAGATGGAGCTGTTACAGGTTGTATTACAGAAGCTGGTGGTTATACATGGACATCTACAGATCCAAATTCAAGATCTTTCTTTGGTGGAGATGGAGTAATAGATTCTGCTATAAAGACATCACTTGAAAGATTTAAATTTGGTGGAGTACCTGGATCAGAGCAAGCAGCATTTTACGTTAATTTAAAAGAAATTCCATCAAATAGATTTGGAACACAAAGTGAAATATACTGGGATGATGCATACCTAAATGCACAAGTTGGAGCTGTTACTAGAGGAACATATTCTCTAAAGATAGTAGATCCAATACTATTTGTAAAAAATTTTGTACCAGTAGAATATCTAAGACCTGGTGCTGATGCATTTGACTTTGCAGATATGGATAATGCTGCAGGAGAGCAATTATTTAATGAAGTAGTTGGAAGCTTATCTGCTGCATTTTCAAATTATACAAACGATCCAAGTAAAGGAAATCGTATTACAAAAATACAAGGAGATCAGATTGGATTTGCACAAAGCTTATCACAAGCTGTAGAAGATGCATATCAATGGAAATCATCAAGAGGACTTGAGATAGTAAAAGTTGCTATAGCAGCTATAGAATATGATGAAGATACAAAGGCACTTCTAAGCGATGTAAAGAAAGCAGATGCACTTTCAGGTGCAAGAGGAGACTCTTTCATGAAACAATCTGTTGCACGTGGTGTTCAAGGTGCAGGAGAAAATGGAGGAGCTGCTGGACTTGGCTTTATGGGAGTTGGTGTTGCTGGTGCTAACAGTGTTATGGGAGCATTTGGCGGTGGCATTGGAGTTGGCGCTAATGCAAATCAAAATACTCAAGCACAAAACACAAGTGAAGCTGCTTCAGAAAAAGAAGATCCATATGAGAGACTTGCAAAACTTAAAAAATTATTAGATATGGGAGCAATATCTCAGGAAGAATATGATAAAGAGAAAAATAAAATTTTAGGATTATAATTTTAAGAAAGGATACCAGGCCTAAAGATGGATCATGAAATAGAAATATTAGAGACTGATGTGACCGCTAAAAATGGTCAAACTAAGTGTCCTAAATGCGGTGCCACAGATATTTCACTAAATACAAAAACTGGAAAATTGAGATGCAATTTTTGTAGACATGAATTTGAACCTCAAAGAATAGATGATAATGAGGATTTATCAAATCTTACTGGTGAGATAGTAGGTTCTGGTGCAAAAAATATTGAAGAAAATACAAATGAAGATAGCAATATACTTACGTTAAAATGCACTAGTTGTGGAGCAGAGATTGTTGTTGATACTTCTACAACACTTAGACCAAGATGTCATTGGTGCAGAAATGCATTATCTATAAATGAAAAACTTCCTAATGGGGCAGTACCAGATGAAGTATTGCCATTCAAGATAGATAAAAATGAAGCAGAAGCATCAATTAGAGAATTTGTAGGAAAGAGAAAGTTTTTTGCACATCCTATATTTAAAAGAGAATTTACTACAGAAAATATCATGGGAGTTTATTTACCATATTTACTTATAGATGAAAATACACATGTTGAGCTTTATGGAGAAGGTGAACATGAAACAAGGAGTTATACAGTAAAACGTGGCGACCATACGGAAACAAGATATGATGCAGATGCATATGATGTAGAAAGAAAATTTGATATGACAGTGGAAGGACTTACTGTTGAATCTAGTTCTGATAAACTTGCTAACGATAAGGGCAAGACAAATAATATTATAAATTCCATCATGCCGTTTGATACAGAAAATGCAGTAAAGTGGGATGCAAACTACTTGAAAGGGTATACATCTGAGAAAAGAGATGTGAACATAGATGATTTAAAAGAAGTAGTAAAAATACAATCACAGGATATTGCAAGAAATAAGGCAAACGATACATTAAAGCATTATGATAGAGGCGTAAGATGGGAAGATGAAAGAATAGAGATTAAGGGTCAAAAGTGGAAGGCAGCGTATTTACCAGTATGGATTTATAGTTATTATCAAAAAAATGCAAATCTTTTACACTATGTTGCAGTAAATGCAAGAACAAAAGAAACAATGGGCAGTGTGCCAATAAATAAAATAAAACTATTTATTACATCAGTTTTGGTTGAAATATTAGGTGTTTTCTTAATGATTTTATCAATGGGAATTGCTGATGAAGATAGTTACTGGCCATATATTTTTCTACTTCTAGGAGTTGTATTCTATGCTATGATGTATGGAAGATACAGAAATCAAGGTGCTAGACATTATTTTGAAAAGGAAACAAAAGCAGAAATTTCAGATTTAAGAAGTAGAGATGATTTTAAAGAACATAGAAGAAATCTTAGTAATTCTACTATAAGAGGAAAGAATAATACTAGTGTAAGAGGTGTAGCTGCATATAAACATATAATGGATGAAAAGCTTACACATGCTGTAAGAACTGAAGCTAAAAAAATAAAAGAAGACTTTAATGATGAAAATCCAGAGTAAATTTTTAAATGGAAAATATTAAATGGAAATTTTTAATATTTTCCATTTTTGTTTGACAAAAAAAAGGATTAAGAATAAAATTAATGTGATAAATTATTTGTGGTATTGTGTAAAAATATAGCAATAATTATTATATTTTTCACTGTTTTAGGTTGATATTTTGGGAATATTATAGTATTATATAATGTATGGTACAAGAGAAAGATAAGAAGACCTAAGGGAGGTTTTATAAATATGTCAAAAAAACATTTTAATATTGCTATAGTTTTCATATTTATTCTTATGATTATATGTACTTTGTCTTACAAATCATATGCAACAACGACAGGAGAGGAAGTCTTGAAATCAGATCAAGCTACGGAACTCCTTGAAATAAAGCAGACAGCTAAAAGTACACTAGATGATTATATAGATAAGTATGGTTCAAGGCCATTTGGAGTTGCTGCATATATTTTAAATGGTATTAGGATTTATAGTATACCATTTTGTTTTGTGGGAATTGCAATAGGCGCAGTATACCAATATGTATTAGGCATTAGAAAACTGGACGTTCAAGAAAAAGGACTTGCAATGATTGCATCATTTGTTACTATTTTATTGATATGCCAGGTTTTGCCATTTATATTTGCGATTGTAGTAAATGGTTGGAGGAGATAATGAAGGTTTTATTTGCCGTTAGTAGTGAGAAGATTTCTGATACGATTGTAAAGAGATATCAAAAAGAATATCGTGAGATACTATCTTACAAAAATGTATTTTATTTTAATGCTATTCTAAAAGAATTACAAAAAGATAAGACTTATGATAGGGTTGTTATTTCAGAAGATTTAGAACAATTTTCGAATACAAATTACGATCAGATTGATAAGAAGATCTTTGATAGATTGGATAATATTAGTGATGAAGCTGAGGATATAAATGGTACGGATACACCGATCATTCTTATATGCTCAGATAGACATACGAAAGGTTCATCATTTTTGGTAAAGATTTTTGGTATTGGAATATATAATGCCCTTTTGGGTGGAGATAGGAAAATCCAAGATATCTGTAGACTTATAAATAAGCCTAGGATGAAGAAAGAAGCAAAGCAATACTATAGAATTGATGCTGATGATGTAAATTATTCAAAGCAAAGTGATAAAGAAGTTGATGAAAACCAGATTATAAATATTACAAATTATTTCAAGAGATTAGGAAAAAATACTAGTAAATACGCAGAAAGCTTTGAAAAAATTGCAAATGATCAAGGCTATACACAGGAACAATTAAAGATAATTGTAAATTGTTTACCTGCAAATGTTAGAAAAGTATTAGCAAAAGAATCTCTTACGTATCAAAAATTAATGAATATTACGACATCTGGTGATGCTGATCAAATGTCTAATGAAGAATTAGAACAAAATACCGGTATAAAGGTAGATTTGCTTAATAACCTTGAAAGTAGTGTTAGTGGACCAATTGTTATACCATCATCTGTAAAGACATCAAAAAATAAAAAGATTCCATCAGCAGGTAAAGTAGATAGTGGTGAGACACTTGATATCCCTAATATAGAAAATAAAGGTACAAAGGTGAAAAAAGTAGTGAAAGATTCAAAAGAAGAAAGTTTGTTAAAAAAGAAAAAGAAAAAACATCCTGTTGATGAAGATGATGATTTGGACCTTGAGTTTGATCCTATTGTTGAGGAACCAACAAAACTAAAGAAAAAGAAGAAGAAAAAAGTTCATTCTGATGTAGAATCAGATGGGCCAATATCTAGTGGAAAGAAGAAAAAGAAGAAGAAGAAAAAGAAGCATCATGTTGAGGATGATGATGAAGATTTGGTTTCATCAATAAATGATTTAGATGAGTTTGATGATGATGATGAGGATATGGAAATTCCTGGTCACAGCTCTAGAAAATCATATGATGATGATGACGATGATGATGATATAGATCTTCCAGGAATGGATAATTTAGATGATTTAGATGAAGAAGCTTCTCTTATTAATTTTGATGAGTCAGAAGATGATGAAGATGGCGATGATGGAAGAGCAAAATCATTAAAATCAAAAGTTGATTATTCTATGTCAAATTTAAATAGCTTGCTTACAAAAGATAAAAAGATTGTTACTTTTGTTGGAACTACAAAAAACGGAACATCATTCTTAGTAAACAATTTAGCAACACTTTTCTCTTCACTTGGCATAAATACAGCTATATTAGATATGACATCAAATAGAAATGCATATTATATGTACACAAACAATGAAGAAAGCTTGAGAAATATTGCATTAAATTCTATAAGTAAATTACAAAAAGGATTTGCAGAAGGTATACAAGTAAATAAAAACTTAGTAGTTTATACATCACTTCCAAACGATGGAAAGTTGTATGATGATGCAGAACCAATACTTTCTACACTTGTACAAAATCATTCACTTATATTAATAGATTGTGATTTTTCTACGAGCCCAGCATATTTTGCTAGTTGTCAAGAGATTTATTTAGTACAATCTATGGATGTAAATACAATTCAGCCTCTTACAGCGTTTTTAAGAGATTTAAAAGCAAAGGGTGTGCTTGAGTCTGAAAGAGTGAGAGTAGTTGTAAATAAAGAAATTGCTGTAAAGAATTTTAATACAAAAGCTATAATAAATGGAATGTCATTTTATAATGATCCATCGATGTCATTTATGACAGAACTTTTCAACAAAGATTTGGTAAAAGCATATACAATACCATTTGAAGAAAAGGTTTATTCTAAGTACTTAGATAGTATAGCTACATGCAATATATCTTTGAATGGATATACCAAAACTTTTAATGATAAATTAAAAACTCTTGGTGGAGCCGTTTATCCATTGGTTGGAAAAGCTTCATCAGGTGGTGCAGAAAGTGTAAAAGCTGGATTTGGAAAAGGAAAGAAACGTAAATAAAATTACTTATGATGAATATAGGGGGATAAGGTTTTGCCATTAGTTATAATTATAGTATTGTGTTTAGCGATAGTAGTTTTAGTTTTTTACAATTTTCATGTTGCAAAGAAATTAAAAGCATATAAAAATGTTAAGCAACAAGTTGATAAGTTAACAATTTTACAAGATTTTTTGAAAACTGCTGGTGAAGAAGAAACAGTAGATGCTAAACTTAATAAAATTAATGATATTATAATTGAAAAGTATGAAATAAAGTATTCAACAATAGTTGTATTTAATGGTGCAGAGTATGTAATAAAAGCGACAAATGTGGATAAGATTCATTTTGATACACTTACAAATTTACATACTGAAGAAATATTTCAAGATAGTGTTCAGACAGCTACACCAAAGTATGTTACTATTGATAATGAGAATGAAAAACTTCCATATCAAAAAGTTGAAATGGGTAGAGCAAAGTCAGCAATGTTTTTCCCACTTTATATAGATAATATCTACATTGGATATTGGATAATGGAAAGTGGAAAGATGCATGCTTTTGATGAAATGGACACAAACATTATAGAGACAGTTAAAGAAAATATTATATCAGTACTTTCTACAGTTGCATATCAAGAAACGATTGAAAATATTGTACGTATAGACAAATTTACTGGACTATATTCAGCAGAGTATTTATATGGAAAAGGAAAGCTTACATACAACAAATTTGCAACTTCTGCTGTTTGTATGTTCCAGGTTACTAACATTCAAGATATAAATGAAAACCAGAGTAGAGAAATAGGAAATGAGATTATTACTGAGGTAAGTAATCTTGTTAAAACACAGATAACATCACAATACTTATTTGTAAGATATATGGGACCAAAATTTGTAATAGTATTTTCTGGTGTTGAAGAACGAAGCGTAGAAGAGTTTTTAAAGACTCTAAAAAATGAAATAGAAGAGATTGAAGTAGTACAAGAGGCTGAAGAAATTTCAGTTGTAAAAGTTATAAATGGAAAGAGAGTAAAGGTTAGAGAACTTATAGAAGAAAAGAATGCTTCTCCAAAATTGAGTTTTGTTGTATCTACGTATTATAAGGGGACAGCGATAGAACAATTGACCAAGAAGATGGAAGAATTCATGGATTCTGAGGAGATTGATGAAGATAAGATTAATTATATTTAGGAGGTAGATTATGGCTGTTGATAAGACAATGAATTTTAAAGTTGATAAAGACAAAAGTATCAGAAGTAAATCAATTTTAAAAGAGGTTTATCAAGCTTTAGTTGAAAAAGGATATAATCCAATAAATCAAATTGTTGGATATATTCTATCAGGTGATCCAACATATATTACTAGCCATAATAATGCTAGAAATTTGATAAGACAGGTTGAAAGAGATGAGCTTCTTGAAAACATGGTCAAATATTATATAGGATTGGATGAATAAGATGAGAATCTTAGGAATTGATTATGGAGATAGTAGAGTGGGTATAGCAGTTACTGATCCACTTGGAATTACAGCACAGGGATTAGAAACTATCACATATAATGGAAATGATAAAATACTACTTAAAAGGCTTGACGAAATATATGAAAAATATCCATTTGATACTATAGTAGTTGGGATGCCATATAATATGAATGGTACAAAGACAGAAAGAGCTGAAGTTACAGAAAAATTTATACATAAATTAAAGTGCAAGTATAACAAAATAAAAATAGAGACAGTGGATGAAAGACTTACTACAGTAGAAGCACACAAGACTATGAATTTCTTAGATGTAAATAAGTACAAGAAAAAAGGTATAGTTGATACAATATCTGCAGTATATATTTTAGAGACATACATGGAAAAAATAAAAAACACTTGAAAAAAAAAACAGTTTAGTGTATCATAATACATGTAGAATACAAAAGGAGGAAAATGTTGATGGATGAGGATTTAGACGAGAACATAAATAATATTATAAATTTGAATGATGAAAATGGAAATGAAGTTAAATTTGAATTTCTTGACTTAATAGAATATGATTCAGAAGAGTATGTTGTTCTTCTTCCTGTAAATGAAGATGAGAGTGAGTCAGATGATGGAGAAGTTGTTATACTTAAAGTTGATGATTCAGAGGCTGGGGAAGATGTAGAGTCATATGTAAGTGTTGATGATGACGAAGTTTTAAATGAAGTATTTAATATTTTTAAAGAAAAATTTAAAGATGAATTTAATTTCACGGACAATGAAGATAATTAATAGAAAAAGTTTTTTGTAGGCAGGTTTTTTTAGCCTGCTTAGTTTTTTGGAGGACACAAATGATTAGTTTATTTAGTTATTTACTTACTTTTATGGACATTATATTTTGGGCATTAAGAGCGATAGGTACTCTTATGGCACAGATGGAATTAACATTTCCAATTACACCAATAGACATTAATACAGAAATTATAATGCTTTTTGTTACGATACCATGTTTGATACTAGTATTTAAGAGAAATATAATTGGAGCAGCAGTTTATTTTGCTATGTATGGTGTATACTTTGGAGAGGCATTGTATAAGACTCTTATTGAAAATGAATCTGCAGGATTAAATATGACAAATGCTTTAGATGTATCTGTAGCAGTTTTTGCTATCGTTCTTTCAGCACTTACATTCATAGATGTATTAATTAACAAAAATAGAAATATTACTCTTATATCTGGAAAGAAAGTAAATTGGTTTTACAATAACAAAGATTTTGATAGAAATTATGATGAACGTGCAGATAGAAATCAATATAAATTTTAGTAAGATATATATACGAAGGTAATAAGCGTGAAGCTTATTACCTTTTTTTGTTTTCTTTAAAATACGGAACATTTCAAAAAAATAAAGCCTTCAGCTAAAATTTTAAAGGTCATAGAATAGGGCAAAAGAGTTGTAAAAACAATAAAAAATATGATAAAATAATGAAAAATTCTTGCACGGAGGAAAGCTACTTTGAATATTTTTAACAAAATAATAGAAGAGATTTGTATAGAAAATGGGATAAATTGTACATTTCTTTCTAAAGACTGGCTTATAATACTTGAAAAAGGTGGAAAGAAAAGATTTATTACAGGATATAAATTTGACATAAATAGTAGTGGAGCATCACTTCTTTCAGATGATAAGTTTTCTACATATTCATATCTGAAAGATCAAAATATACCGGTTGTTTCAGAAAAAATAATTTATTCCTCATCAAATAAAAATGCTTACGCTAAAGACGCTAACAGTATAGAAGTAGTTAAGGATTATTTTGAAAATTACAATAATAATATTGTAATTAAGCAAAATAAGGGAACATGTGGGAATGGTATTGAACATATTACAGATATGGATACGCTAGAAGAAGTATATGAAAGAATGTCAAAAAGATATTATTCAGTATGCTTAAGTCCATACTATGATATAGAAAACGAATATAGAGTGATAATGGTAGATGATAATCCAAGGCTTATGTACAAAAAAGTGAAACCAGTTGTGATTGGAAATGGAAAGGATGATATAAAAACACTTCTTTGCAACTTCAATCCAAAATTTTTCGAGAAAAAAGAGATAAATGAAAATCGAGTGCTTGCTGAAAATGAAGTATATCAATATGATTGGAAATATAATCTATGCAAAGGTGCTAAAGTTTCTATGGATATTGATGAAGAAACAAAGAGAATTATTCAAGATTTAGCAATACATACAGCAAATGCAATTGGATTAAGATTTGAAAGTGTTGATATTATAAAAACAAATAGTAACGAATATTATGTAATGGAAGTAAACTCAGGAGTAATGATGGATAATTTTATAGATCAGGTTGAAAATGGATATGAGATATCTAAAAACATATATAAAGAAGTAATTGATAAGATGATGGAGGCATAGATGAGTAAGATAAAGGAAATATTAAATGACAAAGAAAGTGTTTTGGTTTTTGATGTAGATGGAGTACTTGCAATAATGGAATGGGGCGAATATAACCACTATGGAGAAAATGATGAGACATGGGCAAAAAAATATGAAAAAAGGGAAAACTATTATACAAAGCAATATGTGAGCAGAAGGATGCAAAATTTTTTAAAGGATAAAGATAAAAATAGGATTTACGTTATTACAAAAGCATTTAGTGAGAATGAAGCTGAGGATAAAAAAGATTTTGTAAAAGACTATTATGGTATTCCGAGAGATCATGTATTTTACGTAGAAAATAATTTAGATAAGACAGATGTTTTTATAAAAATAAAAGAAAAATATCCGGACTTACCAGATAGAAAGTTTGTGATGATTGATGATACGGTAGAAGTGCTAACAGATATAATGAATAAAACAGGATATACTACTGTACATGTAAGTAGTTTTTTGGATGTATAATAATACCTTAATGGAGAAAAAATATGCCAAGTGTTTTGGAGAATATTAAGAAGTATCTAAATAGAATATATAGAATGTATAGTACTAAAAGATTGCCAGGTACAAGCAGACAAAATTATGGTAATTATTTTAGGACATATTATACTTTGTCTAGAGTATTTAAAAAATTAGAAGGGTTAGACGCATATTTAGTAGGTGGTGTTTCTGCTGCAATTCAGACTAATCATGATTTGTATAGAGAAAATTGTGATCTTGATATTATGTGTAGAGAAGAAGATTTAGGACAAATAATAAAAACACTTGAAGAATTAGGGTATAGTGTAAAAGATAGAAGAGGAATAAAAACTAGGAATAAAAGAGGTGTAGATGGAGAGTTTCATGCTTCAAGTCATGAATTAGATGCAGATACAAGTGATACAAATATGTTAGGAATAGGACTATTTACGTATCAAGTAAAGGGCAATGAAGTAATTACACATACATATGCTTTTGAAGAACGAGAAGGACGAATTGTAGGTTTTGAAAAAGTAATGCCAAAAGAATTATTTGAATTAATGTATGATAGTAGAGAAGTAGAATACAAAGGTTTGAAATTGAAAACAAATTCAAAAGAATATGTATATATGAAAAAAATGAAAGGAAAAAGAGAAAAGGATAAGCAAGATGCTTCTATTTTAGAACCTACTTTGGATGAAAAATCTAAAGAAAAGATGCAAAGAATTAAGGAATTAGAGGCAAGAGTAAAAGTATATAAATTATTGTACGATAAAGAAGGAAAAATTACATCTAGGACGCAATTACCTACGTTTGAGGATAGAATATATAGGTACATGGATTATTTATATATGAATGATACAACAAAGACACCTGAGCAAATAATTTCTGATGCAATTCAAAGCACCGAATATGCTAAAGCAAAAGAAACATTTCCACAAGTAGATAGTGTGGTAGAAAGTTGGAGAAAAAAGACTAAAGACTATACATATAGAAATAAAATTGAATTGTTAACAAAAGAGTATTCAAGAAAACTAAATGAGTTTAGTAAAGAAGGCATCAATAATGTTTTGGATTTTTTACAAAATAGAAGCAGAAATGATGGTAGAAGTGATAGTGACATAGAATTAAATGATGATACCAAAAAAATATTTGAGCTCATGGCAGAATACCAAAAAAGAATAAAAAATATTTTTGTTGATAATAACATTAGTCTTACACATGTTACAAATGTTGCACCAGATAGATTAGAAGATGGTGTACTTAAAAAATCGATAGATAGAGAAAATACTTATAAAACAGAAAGAGTGGATGGAGTATTTGCCTCATCAAAACCTTTAGATGGTACCAACCCATATATTGCTCGAAATGATTCGGGGATGGTCAGATTAGGAGAAAAAATATACATATATGGAAATGATAATGTAGATGTTGTTCAAGATAGTGAAGGCAAAAAACGTGCTATGCTTAGACAACCTAATTATGCTTATCATTTAAATCCAAAATGGTTTATGCCAGTTTGTACGTTGACATGGGATTCAAGGACTAATAGGCCAGTATTTGAATTTTCAGAAGAATGGATAGCAGAAAATGAAATGAATATATCAGATCCAGAGCAAGTTATATCAATTGATAAAATTGAAGATGTAACAAGTCTATTAGAACATTACACTGTTTTGAGTGATATCCAAAGTCAAGGAATTGGATGGGTAGCTAGACATAAACATGATAAAAAAGAAGTTTTAAAATATATAAGAGAGATGATTGCAAATGGAAGTGTTAGAAATATAAACCATGAAGCAGGAATAAATGATAGAGAGTTTTTGGATGATGATAGAGATTTTTATGAATAAAAAAAGAGGGAATAATTATGAAAATATTGTTTGCAACTGGAAATCCTAGTAAAGCTAAAAGATTTTATGAAGGATTGAAAAAAAATGGTGTAGAATTAATTACACTTAAAGATATTGATGCAGAGATTGAAGTAAATGAAGATGGAAAAAATGCAGTAGAAAATGCTATTTTAAAAGCAAGAGCTTATTCAAAAGTTGTAGATATACCAGTATTTGCAATGGATGATAATTTATATTTAGAAAATGTTCCAGAGGAAAAACAACCTGGAATGTACGTAAGGAGAGTAAATGGAAAAAGACTTTCTGATGAAGAAATGATAGAGTATTACTCAAATCTAGCAAAAGAATATGGAACAGATGGAAAGCTGACATGCAGATGGGTATATGGCATGGCTGTAATAAAAAATGGAAAAGAAAGCACATATACTTGGAGTAAAGAAGATTTCTATATAGTAGATAAGCCATCAGATAAAATAAATCCAGGATATCCGCTAAATACAATATCAATTAATAAAAGGTTAAATAAATACTTTACTGATATTACGGAAGAAGACAAAGCATTGATACATGAAGATGAGAGTGATGTAGTAAATTTTATAGTAAATAGTGTTAGTGATAATGAAAAAATAATAACATACGTAACTGGTAACTGGGCAAAAATTGATAGTGCAAAACAAATATTAGAACCAATAGGATACAAAGTAGATAATATTAAGATGGAAACACCAGAAATACAAGCAAATGATGTTACAGAGGTGGCAAAATTTTCTGCAAAATGGGCGTGTGAAAAATTAAATAAACCGGTACTAAAAAACGATTCAGGATTATTTGTAGAAGCATTAAAAGGATTTCCTGGGGTATATACACATTATGCAGATGATACAATTGGAGAAGATGGCTTACTAAAACTTATGGAAGGCATTCAAAATAGAAAAGCTTTCTTCAAAGAATCACTTGCATACTGCGAGCCAGGAAAAGAACCAGTTGTATTTGAAGGAATAACGAAAGGCAGAATTGATGTAAAAAAATCTGGAACGTATGGATGGAGCTGGGACTTTATCTTTATACCAGAAGGAGAAGAAAAAACACTTGGATGTTTTCCAGATAAAGAAAGATGGAAGTTTTGGAGTTTAGATTCATATAAAAAATTAGTGCAATATTTGGAAAATAAATAAAAGGATGTAAAAATGAGAAAATTAAATTTGATAGTAGTTTTTAGTATTAATCTTGATAAAGTGCTTTTTTGTATTAGATCAAAGGATCCATATAAAGGATTATATAATTTTGTTGGTGGCAAAGTTGAAGAGGGTGAGACAGAAGATGAGGCAGCTTACAGGGAACTATTTGAAGAAACAGGAATTTCAGAAAATAGCATAGAATTGGATCGCTTTATGGATATAAACTATTTTAAATATGAAAACAACTTACAAGTGTATTATGGCATTTTGAAGCATGATGTTAAATTGGTTGAAGAAAAAAACAAATTAGAGTGGGTAACAATAAGTGAAGAATTATTAGATAATTCAAAATTTGCAGGAAACTACAATATACCTCATATAATTAGACAAATAAAAGTATATTTAAAAAATGGTACAGGAATAGATAAGTATTAAGGAAGTTATATGAATAGTAAAGAAGATTTGGAAAAAATAAAAAAGCTTTCTAACGAAGAAAAAAGAAAACTTAGTTATGATGAGCTAAAAGATATGATGGAAAAAATGACATCAGATGAAATTATAGAACTAAGTAATCTAATTGGATATCCGGTATTTACTAGGTTATGTATGGGAGAATTAAAACACAAATTTGTCCTATTACAAGATGGTGCAGCGGCAATAATAGTAAATGGTGAAGGAAAAATATTGCTTCAAAGAAGAGCAGATAAAGATTCATGGGGACTTCCAGGTGGATGCCAAGAATTAGGAGAGGACTTCAGAGATACAATAATTAGAGAAGTAAAGGAAGAGACAAATTTAAACATTGATAAAAAAGACTTAGAACTAGTTGATATAGTTTCGGGAAAAAGTAGAAGAAATAGTTATCCAAATGGAGATGTAGTAATTAATAATACAGCATTGTTTTGTATAAAAAAATTTTTAGGTGAACTAAAATGGAATGCAGAATCAAAGGAAATGAAATTTTTTGATTTAGATAATTTACCTGAAAATCAAAATGATCCGGACTTAATAGAAGTTTATAAACAATACTGTGGTAAATAAAATTATGAAGGAATATATAAAATGAATGATGAAATAATAATAGAAACGGAAAGATTGATACTTAGAAGGTGGAGCCTAGAAGATGTAAGAGATGTTGTTGAAGGATTAAACAACATAAATGTTTCTAAGTGGCTTGCACATGTTCCATTTCCATATACAGAAGAAGATGCCAAAAAGTTTATAAACAAATCTATTGATAATAATTTATACAATTTTGCAATTGTACTTAAAGAAGAAAATAAGGTTATTGGAGGCACACAATTATCTGATATAAGTTATATGCATGGTACAGCAAGTGGTGGAATATGGCTAAATGAAAAATATCATGGACACGGATATGGAGAGGAAGCGTTTGGTGCAAGAATTAGATATGCATTTGAAGTTTTAGGATTAAGAAGACTAGAAAATGGATATTTTAAAGGAAATGAAAGATCTCATAGAATGCAACTAAGATTTGGCTACAAAGATGAAGGAATAAAAAGAAAAAAATACATTTCTCAAGCAACAAAGCAGTACGAAGATGAGTATATTACAGGATTACTTAAGGAGGAGTGGATAAAATGAATGATCTAAAACAGTTAAAAAATGAAGAAATAATAGAATTAATAAAAGCTGGGAAAGTAGTAGCAGGAGATTTGACTGATTCTGGAATATGTCCTACATGCTTTGATAGAGAAAATAATCATGTTTTGTATGGCGATAATACGGATAAAATAATATATGAAGATGATAGATTTGAATGCTTTTTAGTAGGAAATCCAAGAGCAGATGGACATACTGCTATAAGTACAAAAAAGCATTATAAAGATATGATGGAAATTGATGATGAGGTATGCGAAAAAATTTTTAAGTTATCTAAAAAGGTAATGAATATTTTAAAGGAAGTGTACAAAGCTGAAAGTGTGTATTTATGCACTATGTGTGATGGACCAATGAATCATTTCCATGTTCAACTAATTCCAAGATATTCATTTGAAAAGAGGGGTTCAAAAAATTTTGTTAAACCTAGATTTGAGTATAAAGAAGATATAGAAAAGATAAAAGAACTTAGAGATAAGTTAAATTATCAAAAATAGGGAGGATATTGCTAAATGGACGATAATTTGTACAAAATGATTTTTAAAAGAAAATCATTTCATCTATTTAGAAATATAGGAAATGAGCGTATTACTGACGAAGAGATAAAAGAGATAAAAGATGAATTTACAAAATTTAAACCATTAGTGGATGATATAAAAGTTAAAATAAAGATAGTTAAAGATTCTACGATATGTAGAAGAGGACAAGAATATTGTATATTATTTTATTCAGAAAAAAAAGAAAACTATCTTCAAAATGTAGGGTATTTGGGAGAACAACTTGATTTATACTTAGTATCCAAAAACATTGGAACGCTATGGTTTGGCATAGGGAAAGCGAAAGAAAAGCAGATAGATGGATTAG
>CAYYBL010000009.1:0-39450 GCA_964470175.1 uncultured Lachnospiraceae bacterium
AGATATATGTGTCGCAGGGGCAAAATGTAGGTCAGGGAGATGTGATTGCAGCGGTAGGAAGTACAGGAAATTCTACAGGACCACACTTACATTTGGAAATTAGAGTAAATGGGGTTGCTAAGAATCCACAAAATTATTTGTATAACTAAAATAAATATTAAAAAATTATTTGGGGAAAGATTTGATCTTTCCCCTTTTTATATTATAGGAATTATCTGCGAAATTCCTATAATATAAAAGCCTCCGGCTAATGTTGCACACAAATTTACTTCCGTAAATTTGGCGCAGCGAACAAAAACGGGGACATTTGCCGAGAGATGTCTTTTCAATATTAAATAATGTCCCCTTTTGTTCTAAGGAGGAAAAGAAAATAGAAAAAATATTTGATTATATAATAGAAAAAATAGATTATGAAGAATTACCCGATAAATTAAAAAATATAAAACCTAGAATTAATTATTTGAGATATGCACGGTAACAAAGATTTGCTATATAAAAAGAGTATTGGGATTGTCGGAAGTAGACTTGGTACAGAATACGGAAAAAATATGACAAAATATTTTTCTAAGGAAATAGCACTATGTGGTATTGTGATTGTGAGTGGACTCGCTAAAGGCACAGATAGTATTGCACACAATGAATGCATAATAAATGGAGGAAAAACAATAGGAGTTCTGGGAACCGGTTTTAAATACATATATCCAAAGGAAAATATGATACTTATAAAGGAAATGCTGGCTAGTGGCGGACTTATTATCACTGAATATGAAGATGAAGAAAGATATGACAAATCTCATTTTCCTATAAGAAATAGAATAATAAGTGGTTTAAGTGAAGGTATAATTGTGATAGAAGCAGCCATTAGGAGTGGATCATGCATTACAGCAAGGCTTGCCAAAAAACAAGGAAAGAAAGTATTTGCAGTACCAGGTAGAACAAATGATATGTATTCAAGGGGGACAAATAAGCTTATAAAAGAAGGTGCAATTCTTACAGAAGATATAAAAGATATATCCCAAAACCTTGATATACTGAAAACAAGAAGAAAAAGAATTAATATAAATGAAAGATATAAAAGAATATACAATCTTTTAAAGCAAGGAGATTTAAGCGTAGAGGAGATATCAAATATATTAAATGAAGATTTTTTTGACGTATTAAAAAAGCTTTCAAGAATGGAGATAGAAGGTATTGTAGAAAAAGATATAAATAAATACAAAATAAAAATGTGAGGAAAATTAAATGAAGAATAATTTTCATAATAGAAATGTAGGTAAGATTGGAGAAGATGCGGCATGTGAGTATTTGATAAAAAATGGATATAAAATTATTTGCAGGAACTATCGCAATAAATTCGGAGAAATAGATATAATAGCAAGTTTTAAAAATGAAGTTGTTTTTATAGAAGTTAAAACTAGAAATTCATTAAGATATGGATTTCCGGTAGAAGCTGTAAATACGCAAAAAGAAAAACATATAACTAATGCATGTAAATTATATGTTTTAAAAAATCATATTAAAAATATAAGATTTGATATCATCGAAGTATATTTATTTAGTAATGAATATAAGATAAATCAAATCAAGAATGTTTTTTTCTAATAACTTATAGAATTTAGAGCATTAAGCACAAAATCACTATTTTCTGCAAATTTAGAATAAGGAAGTTCTATATCAATTACATAATAATAATCTTCTCTTTCAATCCAAGAAACTTGTATGTGGTAAGGAACTTTTGATTGTTTTTCAAGATATTGAAAACTATAAGTATAAGCACTATTTGAAAGAGTGGTGCTTAAGCTTCTTACATTCGACACATTAGATGTCATCTCAAATTTTTCTACAAATACTCTTTTATCAGTAGAAACTACTTCTTCAAATTCTTTCTCAGGAATAATATCTTTTTTTGATATAAATATACCGTAGTTATCAGGATTTCTAAGTTCTAAAATATAATCATTGACGGAATTGTATTGTTTAAAAGAAAGGCTCTTATCTAATGTAATGTTTAACTCTTTATCAGTAGAATAAAAAGTTTTTGATGGTGTGACAACACCAGTCTTTGCTATTTGAGCCATTTGAAGGACATTTCTTACAATAAAAAATGCTATAATGCCTACTAAAACTACAAAAAGTACTACAACTAATATTTTCTTATTAATTTTCTCCATTATGTCTGTAAACAAAATAAAACTCCTTCTCGAAATACAATCATAGTAATAATATAATAAAAAATCATAAAAAAATCAATATAATTTAAAAATCCGTAGCAAATGAAGAAATAATCCTTGACTTATATGGGTTGAATGTTGTATAATTACTAAGTAATTTTGGAATTTTGCGCTATACTGTTTCATTACAAAAATATTTCCAAGAGAAACTATATATTATAAGCGGTTTTAGGAGGAATTGATTAGAAGAGGAACTACTTATAAATTTTATTTTTTGGCAGGGATAAAATTTTGAGTAACAACCTTCTATTGCAAGAGGGACCTAAAAAAGCTTCGTATTATGAATACCTGCTAAATCTTTAAAAGAAGGGGTATTTTTATTTTGGGCAAAATTAAGGTAAATGTTAAAGATGTTGTACACGAGAAGAGTGTGCGTAAGACTTTTTCTAAAATTGGTGACTTTATCGATATACCAAATTTATTAAAAGTTCAAAAAGATTCTTATGAATGGTTCGTAAAAGAAGGATTAGGAGAGGTACTAAGAGACATTTCTCCTATAGAAGACTATTCAGGAAATCTTGTACTTGAGTTTTTTGATTATTATATGGAAGAAAAAACCAAGTATTCATTAGAAGAATCAAAAGAAAGGGATGCAACATATTCTACCAGACTTCACGTAAAAGTTAGACTTATAAATCGTGAGACTGGAGAAATAAAAGAGCAAGAGATTTATCTTGGTGATTTCCCCCTTATGACAGAAAGTGGTACATTTGTCATAAATGGTGCAGAGAGAGTTGTAGTAAGTCAGCTTGTTCGTTCACCAGGTTGTTATTTTGATTCGACATACGATAAGACAGGAAAAAGGCTATATACAGCAACTGTTATGCCTATTAGAGGCGCTTGGATAGAGTATGAGACAGATGGTAACGATGTATTTTGGGCTAGAATTGATAGAACAAGAAAGATACCAGTTACATGTTTACTTAGAGCACTTGGACTAGATACGGATGATAAAATTATAGATTTCTTTGGGGAAGAAGACAAACTTCTTGCTACTATTGAAAAGGATCCTATAAAGACAGCCGATGATGCACTTATTGAAATATATAAGAAACTTAGACCAGGTGAACTTCCTACAGTAGAAGCTGCTAGAAATTTATTTGATGGACTTTTATTTGATAGCAGAAGATATGATTTAGCAAAAGTTGGTAGATACAAGTACAATAAGAAATTGAGCTTATCTTCAAGAATTGCAAATCATATTGCATATGAGGACGTTGTAAATCCAGAAACTGGCGAAGTATTTGTTAATAAAGATGAAGTTATATCAAGAGAAGAAGCAAGAGAAATACAAAATAGTGGTATTAATGTCGTATATGTAAACATTGAAGGAAAGAAAGCAAAAGTTATTGGAAATGGAACAGTAGATATAAAATCTTTCATAGATCCAGAAATCGCAAAAGAACTTGGATTTAAAGTAGATGTTAATTATGCTGTTTTAAAGGATATATTAGAAAGAGCAAAAGATGAAAAAGAATTAAAGAAAATGCTTAAAGATGAGTATGAAGAGCTTGTACCAAAGCATGTTACTACAGAAGATATTCTAGCATCAGTTAATTATTTGTTAGATTTAGAGTATAATGCATTAATTACAGAGCCTTCAAGACCACATCTTGGAAACATAGATGATATAGACCATTTAGGAAATAGACGTATAAGATGTGTTGGAGAACTTTTACAGAATCAATTTAGAATTGGTCTTACTAGACTTGAAAGAGTTGTACGTGAGAGAATGACTCTTCAAGATATAGATGCAGTTACACCACAGACACTTATCAATACAAAACCAATTACATCATCTATCAGAGAATTCTTTGGAAGTTCACAATTATCACAGTTTATGGATCAAACAAACCCACTTTCAGAGCTTACTCATAAGAGAAGAATTTCTGCATTGGGACCTGGAGGACTTTCAAGAGAAAGAGCTGGATTTGAGGTTCGTGATATTCACTATACACACTATGGTAGACTTTGTCCTATAGAGTCTCCAGAAGGGCCAAACATTGGACTTATTTCAGCACTTTCAACATTTGCTTTAATAAATGAATATGGATTTATAGAGACACCATATAGAAGAATAGAGAAAGATACATGTAAGGTAACAGACGATGTTGTTTACATGACTGCTGATGAAGAAGATCAATATATTATTTGCCAGGCATCAGAACCAGTTGATGAAAAGGGATGTCTTGTAAATAAAAGAGTAAGAGTAAGAGATAGACAAGAAATCATAGAAATAGAGAAAAATAAAGTAGATTATATTGATGTTTCACCAAAACAACTTGTATCAGTTGGAGCAGCCATGATTCCTTTCTTGGAGCATGATGATGCAAACCGTGCACTTATGGGATCAAACATGCAACGTCAAGCTGTACCACTTATGATAGCAGAAGCACCAATGGTTGGAACTGGTATAGAGTATAAAGCAGCTAAAGATTCTGGGGTAATGGTTATCGCAGAAGAAAATGGTATAGTTGCAAAGGTTGAAGGCGATAAGATAATTGTTGTAAATGAGCAAGGAAAGAAGAAAACTTATCATTTAAGAAAGTTTAAAAGAACAAATGGAAGTACATGTATAAATCAAAGACCTATAGTAAAAGAAGGAGAAGCAGTTAAAAGAGGAGATGTTATTGCAGATGGACCTGCTACCAAAGATGGAGAGATGTCTCTTGGAAAGAATTTGCTTATAGCATTCACTACATGGGAAGGTTACAACTACGAGGATGCTATACTTCTAAATGAAAGACTTGTTAAAGAAGATGTACTTACATCTATACATATAGAAGATTATGATTGTGAATGTCGTGACACAAAACTTGGACCAGAGGAAATTACGAGAGATATACCAAATGTAGGTGAAGATGCACTTAAAAACTTAGATGAAAATGGTATTATAAGAATTGGTGCAGAAGTTCGTACAGGAGATATATTAGTTGGAAAGGTTACTCCAAAAGGAGAAACTGAACTTACAGCTGAAGAAAGATTATTAAGAGCTATTTTTGGTGAAAAAGCTAGAGAAGTTAGAGATACATCATTAAGAGTTCCACACGGTGAATACGGAACAATAGTTGATGTTAAAGTATTTACTAGAGAAAATTCTGATGAGCTTGCACCTGGAGTAAATCAAGTAATTAGAATTTATATAGCTCAAAAAAGAAAGATTTCTATTGGTGACAAGATGTCAGGACGTCATGGAAACAAAGGTGTTATTTCAAGAATCCTTCCAGAAGAGGATATGCCATTCTTACCAGATGGAACTCCTGTAGACGTTGTACTAAATCCACTAGGTGTTCCTTCTCGTATGAACTTAGGACAGGTTTTGGAAGTTCATCTTGGAGCAGCAGCAAGACTTCTTGGATGGAATGTTGCTACACCAGTATTTGATGGTGCATCAGAAAAAGATATAGAAGACATGCTTGAACTTGCTGGACTTGAAACTAATGGAAAGACTATTTTATATGATGGTAGAACAGGAGAAGCATTTGACCATCCAATCACAGTTGGAGTTATGTATATGCTTAAACTTCACCACTTAGTTGATGATAAGATACATGCTCGTTCTACTGGACCATATTCTTTGGTTACACAACAACCTCTTGGTGGTAAAGCACAATTTGGTGGACAGAGATTTGGAGAAATGGAAGTTTGGGCACTTGAAGCTTATGGTGCAGCATATACACTACAAGAAATTTTGACAATGAAATCAGATGATGTTGTAGGAAGAGTAAAAACATATGAAGCAATAGTAAAGGGCGAAAACATCCCTGCACCAGGTATACCAGAATCATTTAAAGTTCTTATAAAGGAACTTCAGTCATTAGGATTAGATATTACACTTTATAGCGAGAATAATGATGAGATAAAGATAAAAGAACATGTTGAAGAAGGATTAGATGCTCCTGAAGAAAAACTAAGTAGTATCGAACCTTTAGAAGAAAATGATGAAGAAGTTTCTGATGAAGAAGATGAAGACGAAGAAAATGATGATTACTATGATAGCATACTAGATGAAGATGGTGAGCCTGATGATAAACTATTTAAAGATATAGAGTCTTTAGATGATTTAAAAGACTTAGAAAACGATGAAGATGATGACAATATGGATGATGATGAATAAAATTAATTAAATATTAAATAAAGCATATAGATAGATAGCAGAAGAAATTGCACAGCGGTGTATATTTATTTAAATAGCTTTATTTACCCAATAAAAAAATATTAAGGGGGCTTATTTTAATTGGAAGAATTAGAATTTTTTAATAAACTAAGAATAGGAATTGCTTCAGATGAGAAAATAAGAGAATGGTCTCATGGAGAAGTTAAAAAACCAGAAACTATTAATTATAGGACATTAAAACCAGAAAAAGATGGTTTGTTCTGTGAAAAGATTTTTGGTCCTACAAAAGATTGGGAATGTCATTGTGGAAAGTATAAGAGGATTAGATACAAAGGCATAGTTTGCGATAGATGCGGTGTTGAAGTTACTACTTCAAAAGTTAGAAGAGAGAGAATGGGACATATTGAGCTTGCTGCTCCAGTAGCTCATATATGGTATTTCAAAGGAATTCCTAGTAGAATAGGATTACTTTTAGATATCAGTCCTAGAGCACTTGAAAGAGTTATATATTTTGCTTCATACATTGTTATTGATAAAGGAACATCTGGCTTAGAAAAATGCCAAGTTCTTACTGAAAAAGAAATGACAGAAGCAGAAGAAAAATATGGTGAAGACTCTTTTAAAGCAGAAATGGGAGCAGAGGCAATAAGAAAATTGCTTTGCGAAATTGATATTGATAAATTATCAAAGGAGCTTAAAAAAGAGCTTAGTAAAGCAAGCGAACAAAGAAAAGCAAAGATAATAAAGAGATTAGATACAGTTGAATCATTTAAGATTTCAGGAAATAGACCTGAATGGATGGTAATGAACGTAGTACCTGTTATCCCACCAGAGCTTAGACCTATGGTACAACTTGATGGTGGAAGATTTGCTACATCTGATCTAAATGACTTATA
The DNA here is from genome assembly GCA_964470175.1 of uncultured Lachnospiraceae bacterium. Lineage (GTDB taxonomy): Bacteria > Bacillota > Clostridia > TANB77 > CAG-508 > Scatovivens. Next base: position 7,245 of record CAYYBL010000009.1, read on the forward strand.
TAGAAGAGTTATAAACAGAAATAACAGATTAAAAAGATTACTAGAACTTGGTGCTCCAGAAATTATTGTTAGAAACGAAAAGAGAATGCTACAAGAATCTGTAGATGCACTTATAGATAATGGTAGAAGAGGAAGACCAGTTACAGGCGCTGGAAATAGACCATTAAAATCACTTTCAGATATGCTTAAAGGAAAGCAAGGTCGTTTCCGTCAGAATTTGCTTGGAAAGAGAGTTGACTATTCTGGCCGTTCAGTTATCGTTGTTGGTCCAGAGCTTAAAATCTATCAATGTGGACTTCCTAAAGAAATGGCAGTAGAGTTATTTAAGCCATTTGTTATGAAAGAATTAGTAAGCAGAGGAATTGCTCACAATATTAAAAATGCAAAGAGAATGGTAGAAAGATTGAGACCAGAAGTATGGGATATACTTGAAGATGTTATAAAAGATCATCCAGTAATGCTAAATAGAGCACCAACACTTCATAGACTTGGTATTCAAGCATTCCAGCCAATACTTGTTGAAGGTAGAGCTATAAAACTTCATCCACTTGTATGTACAGCTTTCAATGCTGACTTCGATGGAGACCAGATGGCTGTTCACGTACCTCTTACACCAGAAGCAATAGCAGAAGCAAGATTTTTGATGCTTTCTACAAACAACTTATTAAAGCCACAGGATGGTAAACCAGTTACAGTTCCTACACAGGATATGATACTAGGAGCATATTATTTGACAGTTGAAATCAGTGGCGAAAAAGGTGAAGGAATGTACTTTAAGGATGAAGACGAAGCTATAATGGCATATCAAAATGGTGATGTTAGTTTGCATAGCAAAGTTAGAGTAAAGAGATACATGGAAGATGCAGATGGAGAGGTTTCTCACAAAACTATTTATACTACAGTAGGTAGAATTATATACAACCAAGGAATACCACAAGACTTAGGATTTGTTGATAGATCTGATCCTGAAAAGAAATTTGATTTAGAGATTGGTTTCCCAGTATCAAAATCAAATCTTGGAAAGATTATTGCAAGATGTATAAATAGACACGGTTTAGCAAAGACTGCAGAAGTATTAGACTACATAAAAGCTACAGGTTATAAGTATTCAACAAAAGGAGCTTTCACAGTTTCTGTTGATGACGTAAAAGTACCACCTGAGAAAAAGGAAATACTTGCAAAATCTGATGAAGATGTTTCTAGTGTATTCAGAAAATATAGACGTGGAATGATTACAAACAATGAGAGATATAATGAGATTATCAAGATATGGGAAAAAGCTACAGATGATGTTACAGAGGCCATGAAAAATAACTTTGACGATATGAACCCAATTTTCATGATGGCACAATCTGGAGCCCGTGGTAATATGAACCAGTTAAGACAAATTGCAGGTATGCGTGGTCTTATGGCTGATACTACAGGTAAAGCTGTTGAGATCCCAGTAAAATCTTGCTTCCGTGAGGGACTAGATACTCTAGAGTATTTCATTTCAGCCCATGGTGCTAGAAAAGGTCTTACAGATACAGCTCTTAGAACAGCAGACTCTGGATACCTTACTAGAAGACTTGTAGATGTTTCACAAGATATAATTATAAGAGAAGCAGATTGTGGAACAACAAGAGGAATTGTAGTAGAAGACATAAAAGATGGAAATCAAATAATTGAACCACTTGAGGAAAGATTAGTTGGAAGATTTCCACTTGAAGATATAAAAGATCCAAAGACAAAGAAAGTAATTGTAGATAAAGATACTATGATTACAGATGACTTGGCAAAGAAAATTGTAAATGCGGGATACGAGAAGGTATCTGTTCGTTCAGTACTAGAATGTAGATCAAAACATGGTGCTTGTAGCAAGTGCTATGGTATGGGTCTTGCAAGACATGATAGAGTTAATGAAGGTGAGTCTGTTGGTATTATAGCTGCTCAATCAATTGGTGAGCCAGGTACACAGCTTACAATGAGAACATTCCACTCAGGAGGTGTTGCTGGAGGAGATATTACACAGGGTCTTCCTAGAGTTGAGGAGTTATTTGAAGCAAGAACTCCAAAAGGAATGGCTATCATTTCTGAAATAGATGGTACTGTAAAAATAAGCGAAGAGAAGAAGAGAAAAGAAGTAATAATTACAAATAAAGAAGCTGTAAAGACTTATGTTATAAGCTTTGGATCAAAGATTGTAGTAAAAGATGGAGACAAAGTAAGTGCTGGAGATCCTATTACAGCAGGATCTATAAATCCAAATGATCTTCTAAAAGCAAAAGGAGTAGAAGGAGTTTATACATACATCATAGCCGAAGTTCAGAAGGTGTATAGAAATCAAGGTGTTGATATAAACGACAAACACATCGAAGTAATTACAAGACAAATGTTTAAGAAGGTAAGGATTGAAGATCCAGGAGATTCAAAATATTATACAGCATCTTTAGTAGACCTTCTAGAAGCAGAAGAAGAGAATGAAAGATTAAAATCAGAAGGATTGAAACCTGCTACATATAAGAGAATACTTCTTGGTATTACAAAAGCTTCACTTGCAACTCAAAGTTTCTTATCTGCAGCATCATTCCAGGAGACAACAAAAGTTCTTACAGAAGCTGCAATAAAAGGAAAGACAGATAGTTTGATAGGCCTAAAAGAAAATGTTATCATAGGAAAACTTATACCAACAGGTACAGGATTAAAACGTTATCAAAAGATTAAGATAAATACGGAAAATGAAAATCTTATAAGAGATAATGTAGATATGCCAAATGATGTTGGTGTAAATAAATAAAGAGTAAAAAGGATTAGTTTAACTAACTAATCCTTTTTTGTGTGGCAAAATCATGACTTTTATGATACAATAACATCGTGAAAGGAAAGGAGGAATAGATTCATGAGATTTGTACATATTGCAGATATGCATTTTGACATACCATTTACATCTCTAAACACAAGAGAAAATCTTGGTGAAAAAAGAAGAATGGAACAAAGACACGTTTTTTCAAAAGTAATAGACTATGTATACGAAAATGAAATACCATATTTGTTTATATCTGGAGATTTATATGAACATCAATATGTCAAAAAATCAACAATTGAGTTTATTTCTAGAGAATTTGACAGAATACCAAACACAAAAGTATTTATTTCACCAGGAAATCATGATCCATATCTTACAAATTCATATTATTCGACATATGAATTTGGGGAAAATGTTTATATTTTCAGAAATTTTTGGATTGAAAAATATGAAGATGAAAATGTAAATATCTATGGTATGGCATTCAATGATTTTTATATGGATGAGGCATTTATTGACGATAGAAAATTACCATATTCTGATAAAATCAATATATTACTTGCACATATTGATTTGAATGGTAGTAAGGACAAAGATGGAATGTCTTATAATCCAGTAGCAGAAACAAAACTTGCTTCAAAAGGATTTGATTATTGTGCAATAGGTCATATTCACAAAAGATATATAAACACAAAAAATAGAATTTGCTACCCAGGATCTACTATTTCACTCGGATTTGATGAACTTGGAGAACATGGTATGCTTGTGGGAGATATTACTAAAAGCAGTTTTGATATAGAATTTATACCACTTGATGAAAGAGAATTTAAAGAAATCGAAGTAAATGCTACAAAATGTGAATCACAGGAAGATTTAGCAGAGAGAATAATTACATACGATTTTGATCAAAATGGAATGTATAAAGTTATTTTAAAAGGAGATAGGAAATTCGAAATTAATACGAAAAAGCTTTTAAATATCGTTGCTCAAAACACAAATGTTATGAAAATAAAAGATAATACCAAAATAGGATATGACATAGAAAGTATAGCTAAGGAAAATAATTTAAAAGGTATTTTTGTGAGAAAAGTAATAGAAACATATAGAGAAGGACTTTGTACTGAAGAGGAATGTCAAAAGGCAATTGAGATTGGACTAGATTCTATGTAAAGGAGGTACTCATATTGAAGATTAATTCGTTCAAGATTAATGGATTTGGAAAACTTGTAAGTAAAGAAGTAAAGCTTTCAGATAACATTAACATTGTTTATGGAGACAATGAAGCTGGAAAGTCAAGTATGGAAAAATTCATAGATTGTATGTTTTTTGGTGCTCAGAAAGTTAAAAATGGACAAGAAATATCTGATTTTGAAAAATTTACACCATGGAAAACAGAGGAGTATTCTGGGAAACTTACATATACACTTGATGATGGTAGTTCATATGAAGTATATAGAGAATTTAAAAAGAAAAATCCTATAATTTATGATTCATCAAAAAGAGATATCACTAAGAGTTTCCCTGTGAATAAGACAAAGGGAATAGGCTTTTTACAAGAACAAACAGGTATAGATGATGAAACTTTTAAAAACACTGCAATATCTGAACAAGAAGGTTTGAAATTAAGTAAGTCTAGTCAAAATATCATAATACAAAGAATTAGTAACCTTGTATCATCAGGTGATGACAACATATCATACAAAAAAAGTATGGATAAACTAAAATCAAGACAAAATGAAGAAGTCGGGACAGAAAGAACTTCACAGAAGCCAATAAACATGGTTGAAAGCAGATTAAAGAGACTTAAAGATGAAAAAAAGACATTAGATGCATATAAAGAAAATATTTTTAGTTCACAAATGGAAAAAAATGACATAAAAGAAGAGATAAAAAAAGAAGAAGAGGTTAAGAGACTAATTAAAGACATAAAAAGTGTTTTGGAGGAAAATAGACTTAAAAATGTAGAAATAAAAGCAAACAAACAACTTGAAGATGAGTACAACCAAAAAATTGAAGAATTAAACGATAAAATTGAAGATAATGAGATTTCAGAAGAATACGAAAAAACCAGCTTTAAATCATACTATATACTGATTGCAGTGCTTATAATTATTTATATTGGATGGATGATTTGGAAACCAGGATTTGTAAATATAATTGCTCTATTTCCAGTAGTTCCTCTTATAATACTATTAATAAGAGCTAAAGAAAAAGCGAGGGCTGAAAAGAGGTCAAGAGAATATGGAAGAATGAGAATTACTAACGAACTTGATTTTTTGAGCAAAAATAGAGATTATCAAAGAAGCCAATATGAGGAGAAAAGTGATGAGCTTCACAAGGAATTGGAAAAAGAAAAAGAAGCTATCGTTGCAAAATATATAGGTAAAATTGATGCATCAGATATAGATGAATACATGAATAAATCACTAGATGAAATAAATAAAGAATTGGATTTGAAAGATAATAGGATAAACTCTATAAAGTTTAGACTTCAAACTTTGGAAGGAAGAACAAGAGAAATAAATAATAAAGTTGAAGAACTTTCTGAAATTGAGGAAGAAATTGATAAAGTAGAAGAGGAAAAAGAAGAACTATTATCTTTAAACAATTCATACAACATAGCAAGAAAATGTATGGAAGATGCATATGCAGAAGTAAGGAATAGCATTAGTCCAAAATTTATTGATAATTTGTGTAAAATTATTTCTAGAATTTCAAATGGCAGATATCAAAAGGTGGCTTTGAATGACAAAGAAGGATTAAGTGTAGAAATAGAAAATGGAAAATATGTGCCAGCTTCTAGATTGAGTGTAGGAACGATAGATCAAATGTATCTTTCACTTAGACTAGGAAGCTTAAATGAGATATCAAAAGAATCTATGCCAATTATTTTGGATGAAGCTTTTGCATATTTTGATGATAACAGACTAGCAAATGTACTAAAATACTTAAATACAGAGTTCAAAAATAATCAAATAATTATATTTACATGTGGAAAGAGAGAAAAGGAAATATTAGATGAAATAAACATAGATTATAACTATGTTGAAATTTAAAGGAAAATAAGGTATAATATAAAAGTAATTTGTAACGAATTACTTTTATTTTTGTTTAAAGGGAAGAAGTTATGTTTAAAAAGTTAGAAGCGGTAGAAAAGAGATACGAAGAACTTAATAAAATCATAAGTGATCCAGAGGTTATTTCAAATCAGAGTGAGTGGAAAAAATACATGAAGGAACACAGTGATATAGAAGAGGTTGTTCTTAAATATCGCGAATATAAAAAAGTTGAAAAAAACTATAATGAAGCAAAAGAGATGCTTTCAGACCCAGAAATGAAAGAACTTGCTGAAATCGAATTTCAAGAAAGCAAAGAAAAACTTGTAAAAATAGAAGAAGAAATTAAAATATTATTAATTCCTAAAGACCCAAACGATGATAAAAACGTTATATGTGAGATTAGAGCGGGTGCTGGAGGAGAAGAAGCGGCATTATTTGCTGGAGTGCTTTTCAGAATGTATTCAATGTATGCAGAAAGAAAACATTTTAAGATAGAAGTTATTAATGAAAATGCAACTGAGCTTGGTGGATACAAAGAGATTTCATTTATGATTACAGGTAAGGGAGCGTACAGTAGGTTTAAGTTTGAAAGTGGAGTTCACAGAGTGCAAAGAGTTCCTGATACAGAATCTAGTGGAAGAATTCATACATCTACAGCTACTGTTGCAGTACTTCCAGAAGTAGAAGATGTAGATGTAGAAATAAATCCAGCAGATATTAAAATGGAAGTATTCAGGGCATCAGGAGCAGGAGGTCAGCATGTAAACAAGACATCATCTGCAGTAAGACTTATACATGAGCCTACAGGTATAGTGGCAGAGTGTCAGACAGAAAGGTCACAGCTTCAAAATAGAGAATATGCTATGAGACTTCTTCGTTCTAGAATTTATAAACTTGAGCAAGAAAAACAGGATAAGGAAATTGCTAGTGAAAGAAGAAGCCAAGTAGGATCTGGAGATAGAAGTGAGAAGATAAGAACATATAATTATCCGCAAGGAAGAATTACTGATCATAGAATAGGCTTGAGCATTTTTCAAATGGAAAATTTTTTAAATGGTGATATGGATGAAATGATAGATAATCTTATAGCATCAGATAGAGCAGAAAGGCTGCAAGGAAATAATGATGATTAAAAGTAAAGCGTTCTAAACCATTGTAAAAAAATTTTTATATGATATAATTTACGTATGTTTGTACAAAGGAGAAATAGTATGGATGATAAAAAAGAAATATCTGCAAATACCACTGTAAAAGCTATTATTACGGGATTTGCTTCTTATGGAATTATTTTTTATTTCATTACTGCTGTTGCTGGAGTTGCAAGTTTAAATATACTTGAGAATACAGGTAATGCAAATAATGTAAAATCTATAATTTTTTCTGTTATTTTTGCAATAATTGCATTTTTTATAATAAGATTAATTTGTAGAGTAAGTACATTAGATGTTTTTAAAAAATGCAAGACAAATCCAGAGAATTATAAAGCTATAACTAGCAAACTAGCATTATTTTACATAGTGTTTATCTGTTTTTGTGTAATTGTAGGGTTTACTGTATTACACCTAAACATAAAAAATGAAGTACTTGATCTAAAAAAGGGAATGCTTTTAGATGAAACTGTACTTACTGAAAGTTTTGCAAAGCAGCTTTATGAGGACAGAATGAAAGAACTAGAAAGTAAAAGATACATTATGATAATACAAGCTACTATAGTAGAAGTAGGCGTAGTTTTAGGATTTGTATCTTTAATAAAGTACCAAAAAGAGATGTTAGATAGATATAATCAGTATACAGAAACTCAAAAGCAAGAAGAAACTAACCAAAATGAATATACATATGAATGGGAAAACGAGGAAAAGCAAGAGGTACAAGAAAACGTAGAACACAATGAAGGATAATAAAAAAGCGGTGATTAAAATCACCGCTTTATTTATTCAGTGTTGCGTAATGTCCCTTTTTGTTCTATTCTGTCAATATCGGAATAAGTTTTGCATTTACTACTATTCTATAAATTGTATTATCATCACATGTGCATAGGGTAAGAGTTTTATCATTGGTGCTGATTTGTGTTTCGAAATCAACAGCACTTTGTGATTTACTTTTATCAATAAAAGATTGATATTCTTCTACAGAGTTAAAGTTAGTTGAAAAAGATAGTAAAGATGCATTTATTTTATATACAGAATATATTTCAGCTAAATAATTTTGGGATTTAGTATTAAATGTAAAGTATTTAGCATTGTTTGCTTTTGCAAAGTTATTTTTTAAGTAATATTTTAAATTACTAAACATTGTTCCATTTCGTCTATTGTGACCATATATAACGGTATTCTGATCCAAGTCATCAAAATTATTTCTATAATCTGCATATATCCATCCAGCACTATTGTATTCTTTTTTGAAATTATGCTTTAAATAGAAGTCATTATTGCTAGCCTTTACAACTGGAAAGTTTATATTCGTGCTATTAACATATATCCAACCTACTGTGTCTGAATTTTGAGAAATTAAGTTATCAAAATTTACCCTTACAGTTTTTACATCATTTTCATCACTAGTTGGGGTTTCTTCTGGAGAGGATTCCTCATTAGGATTTTGTGTGGTACTGCCTGGATTTATAGAAATATAGTCTTCCGAAATATTATTCTCAGTAAGAAGTGAATCAGAAACGTTTTGATTTGCTTCGTTTTCCATGTGCCACTTATATAGTATCACCAAGCATACACTTATTATGATAATGGAGATGATTCGAAAAACCAAAATACCAATATGAATCTTTTTTTTCTTTTTTTTAGGGGTATCGTTCTTACTTTCTTCAACTTTTTTTTCATCCAAAATAATTGGTTTATCTTTAGGTACTTTAGTATTCGTAACATCTAAAGTTTTATCTTCTTCGTTAATTGTTCCTTACCTACTTTCATCAATTTACTCAATTATACTAATAATTATTTTTAAATTCAATAAAATAGCATATTAGGTTTATGTATACTAAAACACAAAAAATTCACATATAATTTAGCAAATGTATTTATTTATTGGCAAAAAGGTGATATAATATTGATGAAAAATGTTGGAATAAATTCTATTAATTAAAATTTAAGTAGGAGGAAATAATTGGAAAACTATATTAAGTTTACTGTTGATAGTAATGCCATTGTAGAAAATTTACTAAATGGTGAAATTATAGCTAGAGTTAAGAGCAGAGGAGATAAACAAAAAAGAAAAGTATATAAAGAGTATGGAATAATAAACTCTACGAGAGCTATAAGAGATTTTATAAAAAAATATGGTAAAAAGATGGTGGAATATAATTTTATTTCTGATAGTGGAGATAATATTTTTGGAGAATTACTACCAATATCAAGCAAAATAGGTTCACCAGAATATGAGGCTTCTCTTAATGATAGACTTATGTATGTATATTCCTTATCAGAAGATAGAATAGATGATGCAAAAGGTTTTTTTCTCGATATGGAAAAACTTTCAGAAGATAGTGATATACAAGATATTGCAAGACAAACAGAAAAATATAAAAACTCTATTGAAAGAAATTGGAAATTACATGAACCGGATATAATGTCTCACATATTTGGTATTTTAGGACAAAAACCAAAAAAAATAGGAAAGGTTGAAGCATTTATTATGTATCCAAATTTTGATACTCATAGAAGTTATCAAGCAAATCAAGAGGATACGCTTCTTTTCTATGGGAAAAGGAATGGAAAAGATTCATATAAAACGCTCGCACATCTTGCTCACCAAGTTGTCCATCAACCAATGTTTCCATACAAAGCTTCTATGACTCAAAAAGATAAAGAAAGATTTCACGCATTTATAAAATTTTTAACAGATAAGGAAATATATAATTTTCTTTCAGGCAAGTCGCCATTAGAAATTACTACAGTTAAAGAAAATCCTAGGATAATGGGTATGATATATCCTTATTGGCTTGGGTACAAATACAGAAAAGATAAAAATGCAAAGCAAAAAATTGCTGAAGAGATATCAAGAGATGCAGCATATTTTCAGGGATTAAAACGAAGTTCAAAAAAATTTGAATTATATAAATACTATAATTTTGAAAGATTGAGTCCATTTAAGATAGCAGAGTTTTTTAGAGATAAAAAATATATGACACCATATGAATTTGTAGAAATTGATTTTGATAATAAATCTCAAGTTTATGATGATCCTGATGTTCAAGAAGATATCACTTTATAGTATTGAAAATGAAATAGATTATTGATAAAATCTCCTTCAAAGAGCATGAAGGAGACTTTTTTATGTCAAAAAGACGAAAGAAAAACTATAGAGGTATACTAAAGCTCATCCTAAGCATAGCATTATTTATGCTACTTGTGTATGCCGATAAGGTAGGATTACTGACATTTATAGATAAAGATATAAGTGGACTATCTCGGAAATAGTGTAACGATAGATTCTTTCTATAGTATTGGAGAGAACAATCCAGAAAGAGCTTATGATACAAAAATTAGAGAATCTGTATCAGATAATATTAATATTGAAAATGGAAAAATCAATATCATTTTTTTCTATGTTGGACAGGCTGATTGCAGTTTGATAGTAGAAAATGGCCACACTATACTTATTGATGCGGGGAACTCTGAAGATGGAGAAAATATAGTAACTGCTTTAAAAACACTTGGTATCTCAAAGCTTGATATAGTAATTGGAACCCATGTACATGAGGATCATATAGGAGGAATGAGATATATCGTAAATAATTTTGAAATAGGAAAGTTCTTTTTACCATATAATGGCACAAGTACTTTATCATATTATAAAAAGCTTTTGAAAGCACTATCTGAAAAAAATATGTCTGTTTTACAAGCAAATGTGGGGGATAAATTTAGTCTTGGGAACATGAATATTGAGATAATGAGCGTAGATAACTCAGATCCAGAAAATATAAATTTAGAGTCCATTTGCACACAAATAACGTATGGAAATGAAAAATATTTATTCATGGGAGATGCAGAAAAAGAGAATGAAATTTCAAGAGAGTGGGATGATGTAGATGTGCTTAAAGTAGGACATCATGGCTCAAATTCAAGCTCATCAAAGGCCTTTTTAAACCAAGTTAGACCAGAAATATCTGTTATACAAGTGCGGCAAAGAAAATAGTTATGACCTGCCTAAGGCTTCAATAATAAAAAGATTGCAAAACATAAATTCAGTAATATATAGAACAGATGAAGATGGAACAATTCAAATCATAAGTGATGGAAACACAAATAATGTAATAAAAACAAGTGTAGACCTAGATGGAAATGAATAAAAACTCATAAGTATAATACTTATGAGTTTTTATTGTTTGATTTTTAGACAAAAATGTGATAAAATACCTGATGATTCAAATAGAAATTCTCATGGTTTCGCCTGACAGGCATATTGCTCAAAGGCAAAACTGAAGAGAAAAACACAAATAGAAAGCGGAGGTATAATCTATGGAAAGACTTGAGAGAATTCGGAAACTGCTAAAAGCACACGGTCAGGAACATCTGCTTATGAAGTATGATGAGCTTGATCAAGAAGCACAAGTGAGACTTTTGGATGCGATTGAATCCATTGATTTCGATTTGATGGATAAATTGTTTCAGAAGTCCACAGAACCGGTAATTGAAGAACAACTCATAATTGGACCAATTGGACATCTCGATAAGGAAAAGATGCTCAAATTCGAATGTAAGATGTATGAAGAATATGGAGAAGCTATCATTAGGAAAGGAAAACTTGCTGTTGTGACTATGGCTGGTGGCCAGGGCACAAGATTAGGATTTAATGGCCCTAAGGGAGCGTTTGTTTTTGATCCTGAGAGTGGTAAATCCATCTTCGAAGCACTTACAGACACTATGAAGGACGCATGTAAAAGATACGACGTTGACATTCCGTGGTATATCATGACCAGTAAGGAAAATAATGAAGCTACAAAGGATTTTTTTGAGCAGCATCATTATTTTGGATATCCCGGAAAAATACAATTCTTTATTCAGGGAGAACTCCCCATGCTTAGTTTAGATGGGAAGATATTGTTGGATAAGGATTATCAAATCAAGTTTGCAGCAAACGGACATGGTGGAACACTGCTTTCAATGGAAAAAAGTGGAGTCATCAAGGACATGAAAGCAAATGGAATCGGATGGGTATCCATCAATGGCGTGGACAACGTCTTGGTACAACCGGTTGATCCATTGTTTATCGGTCTTGCAGTGAAACGTAGATCCAAAGGAGCAATCAAATCGATTGCCAAGGCAAGTCCTGAGGAAAGAGTGGGAGTTATTTGCCGGAAAAACGGCAGAGTAGGAGTAGTGGAGTATACGGAGATATCGAATCAGATGGCTAACCTTAGAGATAAGAATGGTAACCTGGTTTATGGCGATGCATACGCTCTTTTCAATCTTTTTAGTATTGAGGGATTGGATATGATCTCAAATGTACCTTTACCCTACCATGTCGCAGTGAAGAAAGCAGATTACATCGATGAAAATGGTAACTTCATCAAAGCTTCTAAGCCTAATGCTAAAAAGTTTGAACAGTTTATTTTTGATATATTTGAACTGTTTAGCGAGGTTTGTGTTTTGAGAGTGAGAAGAGAGGACGAGTTCGCTCCAATCAAGAATGCTACTGGCGAGGATAGTCCTGAAACAGCCCTTGAACTGTACAGGAAATACATGAGTAAGAACAAATAATTTAATTATTTATGTCGGTGGAATCATGATTAGGGAGTAGTAATTGGACTCAAAGTAAAAGGTGGCTTTATTTAGCCACCTTTTATTTTTTAAATAATTTATTTGCAAGAGTTGAAATAGCATTTTTAGCATTTTGTGTTTCGGCATAATCTATAATGTATGTGCCATTTTCATATTTTAAAATGTCTCCCTCTCTACAGCCTTCTGGCAAATGGGACTTATGAATATTTAGCATTTTATCATCTTTCAGATTTTCACAAACTGCAAAATCTCCTTCAAATCTATCAATTGAATATTTCATTACCTCCATAACCATAACCTATATAATGAAGAACATTATATTCCTTTCATATGATTTATTAACCAATATTATAATTCTAATTATTACATTTTTCAAGTTTTGTTAGGGAATGTTGATATATAAGGCTTTTTAACCAAAATAAAATGGAAAAGAAATGAAAAAATAATAAAACAATATTTTGTACTTCCCTAATAATAAAGGCTTTCATGTTTTTTTCAGTTATTTACATTCTATAAAAAGTTTAATATGGTATTTGTATGAAATTTTTGTGAACAATGAAAGGCAGAGGTATATGAAAAAAAGGTGTTTATGCATTTTGATAATCATGATGATACTTTTTGGAACACTTAATACACGCTCGTTTGCAGTTCAAACAAATGATTATGATGAGAGTGAGTATAGTGAACTTTATCAAAGGTATTTAGAATTATCAGAAGAAGAAAAAGAAGAACTAGACATAGTTCCGAGAAAGTATGACGTTCCTTTGGACATGTTGTATGAAAATACGAAAACTGTTGAAAAGGAAGTTCAGACAAAGAAATTTTTTGGACTTATTAAATCAACTAAGAAAGTCCAAACTATAGTTTCTGAGAATAGTGAAAACATACCAGAAAAATATGACTTAAGGGATGACATAAATATAAAGGTAGAAGATCAGCAGTCAGATGGTCTATGTTGGGCATTTGCAAGCCTTAATTCTTTAGAAACAAACTTAGATTTACATGGTGAAGGAGAAAGTGATTTTTCTGAAAGACATTTGGACTATATAGAATCTGAAGAAATATATGGAAGTAGAAAATTACATGATGGAGGAAATTTCAGCTTTTTTGAAGATTATACTAGTAATTATCTAGGACCTGTGTATGAAGAAAAGGTTCCATATGATTCTGATTATAGTTATGATGAATATGAAGATCTTATAAATATGGAAAAAGATGCATATGTTGGAGAGTGTGTAAATTTTCCAACAATATATGCATATGGGGAAACTGCCAAAGACGAAAAGTATACTGATGAAGAGTTAAATCTGTTTAGAGAAAACGTTAAAAATCATATAATGGAAAATGGATCTATATATGCAGTAATATATGCTCCATGTGCAGAAAATTATAATGAAGTAACACATGCTTTATACAATGAGAACCAATATATGCCAAACCATGCTATATCAATAATAGGGTGGGATGATAATTATTCAAAAGACAATTTCCTAGGTTCATCAAAACCAAAAAATGATGGAGCTTATATCGCATTAAATTCGTGGGGAAATGTGTTTGGAGAGAATGGCGTTTTCTATATCTCATATGAAGATGATTGCGTTGAAGAAGAAATGTGTGCGGTTGTTTCAGCAAGTGTGAATGATGATATACTTGATAAAGTAGAAATAGAATTTCCAGACAGCAATCTATATAATGCTATGAAGGATATTCTTTCAAAAAAAGCTTTAAGATATGATGATGATTCAAACACAATTACAATAACACAAAAAAATATAAGTTCAATAACGAATTTGGATTTAAATGATAAGGGAATCACAGATGTCACAGGATTAGATTTTTTCGATAATCTTAGAATATTAAATTTAAAGGGTAATGATATAAGAGAATTAGAACATATAGAATGTTTTAATTTAGTCGAATTATCATTAGATGGAAATAATAATATTGACATTGAAACATTACCAAATGTTTCTGGTGAATTGAGTTTGAAGGGATGTAACATTACAGATGTTTCACCACTTGCTGAATGTAAAGCATATATGCTCAAATTAGATTCAAATCCTATAGAAAGTATAGCAGAATTAGTTACAGATGAAGAGATTAGTCAGTATGAATCTGGCACTATAGATGAATTGCATTTTATTTCTTTAAATGACACAAACGTGTCAGATATTAATCCGCTTAAATACAAAAATGCTTTAGATACAGTATATTGTGAAAGTTGTAGCAATTTAAGCAGTTATAGTGAGTTAAAACAAATAAAATGGTTTGATATATCGAATTGTGGGATAGAAGATATATCTCAAATAGTTGAGTTAGATAAATTGCTATCATTAGATATTTCCAATAATAATATAATAGATCTTAGTGGTATTGAACAGTGTGAGCAATTAAATGTATTAGATGCATCAAATAATACGATTGATATAAGTACACTTAGTAATGAATCAAAAATTGGATATTTAATACTAAACAATAACGGAATTACAAGTTTAGAGGAATTTCCGTTTTTGGAGGAATTATATTACTTAGAGTTATCAGGAAATAATATAGATAATTATAGTGGACTTGAAAATTACACTAATGACCATGGAATTCTTCAAACGCTATGCTTATCAAATTGTAATGTAGAATCGCTTGATGATGTAGTAATACCTGAAAGTATTTTTGAGCTTGATATTTCAAAGAATAGTATTCAAGATTTTTCATCATTAAGCAATATTTATTATTTAAATATATCAGACAATAATTTAGTAGAATTTCCTGATTTGGGTAACTTTGAGAGATTACATAACTTAGACATATCACACAATAGTATTACAGAACTTCCTGAAATAGATAAAGACTATGATATTGATAAGGGAAATTATTTGAATATAGATATCTCATATAATAGGCTAGATAACATAGATACATTGGAAAATAATGAGAGAATAAATTCTCTAAATGTTGCATATAATCAAATTGAGACAATACCTTATATGTCACGTCTTTTTGAGTTGGATATTGAAGGAAATAAGGTTAGAGATGTAAGTATTTTCGACTGTATGGACAATTTGTATGACATAAATGCAAAAAATCAAATGATTGTTGATAATACAGAAATAACATCAGATGGAAAATTTGAGTTTGATATTCCACAAATAATCTTGAAAGCAAGGGCAGAGAAATTCAAAAATGGTACAGATATAATAGTAGGAAATGCAGAACACTCATATGGAGGAGAAACATTATATGTAAGCAATAACGCTGATGGAAGTGCTATACTTGAAGTAGTAGGTGGTACATATGATGGCACAACATATACATTAAATTACGAAATAAATGACGATCTAGAAATAGAATCATTGTCTGCCGAGAATTATATAGATAGGTATATAGAAGGCGAAAACTTTGACAGCTCAAATATGGATGTTAAAGTATATTACCAAAATGGAACAGTAGCTTCAGTAGAGGACTATGTTTTATCAAATAACGAAAACCTAGATGAAAATCAAGATGCTGTAACATTAACATATAAAGGAATCTCTATAGAAATACCAATAAATGTATATTCAGAAGATGAAATTACAAGATTATACTTCCCAGATAGTGAACTTTATAGAAGCGTCCTTGGGACACTTATAAATTACTATGATGCTGAATATGGAGTAGTAAGATTTGGTGAGGGTGAGATAATTGCACTTAAAGAATTAGTAGATCAAATAACAGAGTATTCATTGTATGATATTGATGTAAGAGATATAACAGGCCTTTCAGGATTATATAATTTGGAACACGTAAGTCTTCCACTTGAAAACTTAAGAGATATTTCTGAACTCGAAAATTTAACTAATTTGAAAAATGTAGAAGTATATAGTAATAATCTAGAAGAAATTGGAAATATACTTGAATCTCAAAGTATAGAAAATCTATCTTTGATGAGAGATGTAGAACAAATAAATGATGAAGAAGAAGTATATATACTTCCAAACTATTTTAAAAAAATAGTTGAAAAATATGGAAAAGATATTTTATCAATTGAAAAATTTGATTATTCAAATGACGAAGAAATTTCACAAGAAACTTTAAGTAATGATGAAATCCAAGAAGATGATAATGGAAATCTATACATAAACTTGGATAGAACGATTTATGAAAATGCTAAAAATGTAGTTGAAAGAGTTATATGGATAGAAACAGTTGATAATCAAGATGGTGTAATGGCTGTATGTGGTGCAGATTATGCAACAAGAAAAGAATGGTGTGGCATAGAAGTAGCGGAACCACCAGCAAGAATAAAATACATAGAGGGTGAAAGCTTTGACCCAACAGGTATGAAAATAAACAAAATATACACAGATGATTCTGAAGAGGAAACTACAAATTATACAATTTTACCAGAAACCCTTTCATTAAATGATAACGAAGTAACTATTAAAGTATCAGAAGATGGAAAAGAATTTGAAACGACACAAGAAGTAGTAGTATATCAAGAAGATGAAACAGCAAGATTATATTTCCCAGATAATGAACTTTATAGAAGCGTTCTTGGAACACTTATAAATAACTATGATGCAGAATATGGAATGATAAAATTTGGAAATGGTGAAATAATAGTTCTAAAAGACATTGTTGATCAAGTAACACAATTTACTTTATACGATATTGACGTAAGGGATATAACAGGTCTTTCAGGATTATACCATTTGCAATATGTAAGTCTTCCACTTGAAAATCTAAGAGATATATCAGAACTAGAAAATTTAGCTAACTTGAGAAACGTAGAAGTATATAGTAATAATCTAGAAGAAATTGGAAATATACTTGAATCACAAAGTATAGAAATAATATCTTTGAGGAGAGGTTTAGAAGAATTAGATGATGATGCCACAAGATATGTACTTCCAAGCTACTATAAGAAAATAATTGAAAAGTATGGTAAAGAGTTTTTATACGTAGATATATTTGATTATTTGGACGATGAAGAAATTGCATGGAATGTTCATAGTAATGATATACTTCAAGAAGATGAGGATGGAAATTTCTACGTAGACCTAGATAGAAGAATTTATGAAGATAATAAAAATATAAATATAAGAAGAATAGTAGTAAGATCAGATATAAACCAAGAAAATATTAATTTTGTATGTGGTGCAAAATATAATACTAAAAAAGAATTGACTGGCATAGAGGTAATACAGCCACCAGCAAGAATAAAGTATGTTGAAGGCGAAAGTTTCGATCCAACAGGAATGAAAATAAACAAAATATATACAGATGATTCTGAAGAAGAAGCTACAGATTACACTATTTTACCAGATACTCTTTCAGTAGATGATAACGAAGTAATTATCAAGGTGTCAGAAGATGGAAAAGAAGTTGAAACATCTCAAGAAGTAATAGTATATTCAGAAGATGATGTTGTAAGACTACATTTTCCAGATGAAGAACTTTATAATAGTGTACTTGGAACACTTATAAATAACTATGATGCAGAATATGGAATGATAAAATTTGGAAATGGCGAAATAGTAGTATTAAAAGAAATCGTTGATCAAATAAAAGAATATTCACTATATGATATTGATGTAAGAGATATAACGGGTCTTTCAGGATTATACAATCTAGAGCATGTAAGCTTACCTCTTGAAAATTTAAAAGATATATCAGAATTAGATAAATTAGAAAACTTAAAAACTGTAGAAGTATATAGTAATGAACTTGAAGAAATAGGAGATATTCTTGAAATTAATGGTATTGAAAAAATATCTTTGATGAGAGACATTGACATATTAAGTGGTGATGTAGAAAGATATGAACTTCCAAAGTACTTTAAAAATATAGTTGAAAAATACGGAAAAGATTCATTAAGTATAAGAATGAATGATTATAAAGATGGCGAACAAATCATAAGTGGTGTAGAAATTGATTCTCAATCTATAAAAGAAGACGAAACTGGAAAACTATATATTGAACTTCCTAAAGAATTTTTTGAAGACGATATAGAAACAAACGAAAGTGAAACAAACGTAGGTGGAGCTATCGTAGGTGCAACTACAAATGCAAGTGAAGCAAATGAAAGAGAAATAATAATAGAAACTAATGACAAACAAGACAAAGTATATGCAATATGTGGTGCAAGATATGGTATAGGAAATTATGTTAAAGAAATAAAAATTGTAAAAGGACCAGATAAGACAGAATATACAGAGGGAGAGACTTTTGATCCTACTGGAATGAAAGTGGTTAAAGTATATGCAGATGGTACAGAAGAGGAAATAACAGATTATACATGGACACCAGCAAGAGGGTTCAAATTAGAAGATACTACAATTGTGATTTCATATGTTGAAGATAGTGGAAGAGAATTAGTAGTAACACAGGTAATAACTGTAAAGCCAAAACAAGACAACCCAGACAATCCAGACAACCCAGACAATCCAGACAACCCAGACAACCCAGACAACCCTGATAACCCAGATAATCCAGACAACCCAGATAACCCAGACAAACCGGATAACCCAGATAACCCAGACAATCCAGATAAGCCAGACAACCCAGACAATCCAGATAAACCGGATAATCCAGATAACCCAGACAAACCAGACAATCCAGATTCACCAGTTGCAGGAGGTACTAATACTATAATTAATAATTACTACACTATTGAGAACAATAGTACAACTTATGTTACAGGAAGTGATGGAACTGGCAGCATAGTTTACGTTACAGGAAGCGATGGAACTGGCACAGTTGTTGTCACAGGAAGTGGAACAGGAGAGACAACGTATGTTAAGACAGATACATCGGGGATAGATGCAACAAAGGTAGATACATCAGATACAAAAGGAATAAGTGCTACACCAAATACAGGAGATAATGTACCAGAACTTGCTATAAGAGTTATCGCATTAGTTGTAATACTAAACGTAGCAATTACAATATATAAGAAAACAAAAAAAGAAGATGAGCAATAATACATTATAAGGAATACGATAGTATAGAAAGAGACCTAGTGTCACAAAAAAAGTGATACTAGGTCTTTTTGTTATGGGTTATTAAAATGTAATAATAGAAAAAATATATACGGAAATAAATAATGTGAAAATGTTAAGAATAGTTTGTAATACATTGTTTATAATTGATACTTAATTTATATAAGAAGGAAATCAAAATAATAAAATTTGGAATGACCATAATCCCTAGAAAATATGAAAAAAATGGCTTCAAAAGTAAAACACTTGTTATGGATATATGTACTAATAATATATATATTCATAAGTAGAAATTAATCTTTTGGAGAGGCGAAAACTATGAAAAGTAGAGTAGAAAGAAAAAAAGATAATAAGAAATTAATAAAGATTTGTGGGGCGATAACTTTACTTGTATTGATAGTTATATCAGGTATTGCTGCAATACTACTTAATCGAAAAAAAGAAAGTAGTAGTATATATGGTAATCTTGAAAACTTGAGAGCAATGAATTATGAACAATTTGTTCCTGGTGATGATGCAGTTTATGAAGATGGTACACAAGGCACAGATAATGAACAAATTGTGAATAACATTAAGTTTAGTTCCTTCTTTTTACGAGATTTAGATGGAGATGGATATGCAGAAAAACTAAAAGGAACATGTAAAGAGATTGGAAATCAAGACACACTATACATGGAAATAATAGTTCAAACAGAAGGTTATTTAAAAGATGGCAAAATTGAGATAGATAGTAAAAACTTTTATTTTCAAACAAATCTTCCAAAAGATAATGAATTAAAGAATAATTATATGAGTAATAATACAAAAGAAATAGAGATGGAAACATTAAATTGTGGTACTCAAAAAATGATAATGGGAATAGTTCGTTCAGGAGATTATACATATTCTAGTCAAAGAACTTTAGCTATAGGAAATGATATAAATAATTATTCAAGAAATGATAACAAAATAGTACTAACAGGAATATATGTAGATGAAGAAGGGATAGAAACAGCAATTAGAAAAGAAATACCAATGACAATAGATTGGCATGGAATAACTGCAGCTAAAATTTATACTAAAAATTCCTCTTATGATGGAGAACAAATATTTAACGATATTGAGAGTAGAATAGATGAAGAAAATGGAAAAATAACATTAGATTTTTATGTTTATCCAACAGAAACAAAGAAAGCTCTAAATATAAGTAATAATTATTTAGAAGGAACAATTCCAATGCTTAATGGATATGCACCAATAAGTGTAACATTAAAAAGTGGAAGTGGAGAATTTAACTACGATGAAGACACAAGAAAATTTACGATTACAAGAGAAGCTTTGGTAAATGAAGAAGGAATAATAACATCAAGTGTACCTTCAAGTTTAAGCTATGGAATAAAAGTTGAATATCCATTAGATGCGTATACTGCCTCTGATAATGAAGAAATAACTATAAATGTTCTAGTAAATTCATATTTTAAAGGATTTAATAATCCAAATACTGAATTTCAAAATCCATATATATCAAATACTGCGACAGCAACAATAATTGCAAAATATAGAAAGCATGTTGAACAATACTATTCTCCAAGAGTAGATATAAAGGTTGGGAAATACGTTTATTTTGATTCACATAATTATTATTATATTTCAAAGAAAAAACCATTAAGATTGTATAATGGATTAAGTTCAGAAGAAAATGAAGATTATTATACAGTTAGATGGTATGTTTCTACAGGAACAAATGGAGAATACAACAAATTAGTATTAAAAGAAAATCAAAATGGAGAAAGTACAAAAGTCGATACCTTTATAAAATCAGATAATACAGAAGAAAGCATGGAAGATATTACATCTAATGTGGGAATATATTTTTCTGAAGCTGGGAATTTATTAAAAGAAAATGGTGAAATAAAGATTTATGACGAAGATACAGATAACCTAATAGTAATATTTACAAAAGATGGTGCAAATGGAAGTAAAAAATGGGGTTCATATACAGAAAGAAATCCATACTATTATGATGTACCAGTAAAACATGTAAGAATTGAAACAAGTAATACAAATGCTGGTTCAAGCATGACAGTACATAACATAAAGGAATTAGATGATGAATATATTACAGAAAGCTACACAAGAGAAGAATTTGATAATTTTAAATATATAAAATCAAATTTAAGCATTTATGCAGATGGGAATTTAATTGGAACAAACACACATCAAGCAGTATATGAGGAACCATATTCTATAGCAAATATTTCTATAAGCAAAGATGTTATAACAACACAAGTAACAGAAGAAAACTTTAATATTAATATATATGCTGTTCAAAATGAATCATACAATCAAGTAGGATGGACAAATGGAACTTTTGTTATAAAACTTCCAGATGAACTATTAACTACTGAGATTAATTCAATTACAACAGATAATGCAAATTTGAATATAATAAGTTATGAAATTATAGAAAATGATGGACATAATTTTATAAAAATAAAAACTAATAATAGTGAACCATTGAGCTATACTATAGCAATAGATGCAAATATTACACCAGATCCAAGAATATCAACGGTAAATAAAAAATTCGAATTATATGCAATAAATGAGGAAACCAGCAAATACTATTATAGAGCGCAAGATATATATGATATAGATCACGATGAAAATACAGAAGAATTAGTAAATTATAGAACAAAAAGTATTAATTTAGTTGCTCCGAATAGCGTTCTTACAAATCAAACAATAAGTGAATTTGATGATACAGGAACAGTAATAATTGCTCCACAAGTAGTAGATTTAAAGCCTATATATAGTCAAGATGATTTAGAAAAGCAAACCGTAAAAATTGGTGTGCAGATGAAAAATAATTATTCAAGTACTATAAGTGAAACAAAAATAGTAGGAAAGATACCATTTGAAGGAAATAGTTATGTAGTAAGTGGTAGGAACTTGAATTCAGAATTTTCAACTGTTATGAAACCATTTGAAACTTTAGAGGGAAGCAAATATGGAATAGAAGTACCAGAAGAACTAAAAAATAAAGTAACAGTTTATTACTCGGAAAATGAGAATCCAAGTAAAGATGTAGAAAACACAGAAAATGGATGGACTATTGCAGAAAACGTAGAAGACTGGACAAAAATAAAAACATACTTAATTGACTTGGAAGATACAATAATAAATGTAGGAGCAGAATATGTATTTTATTATACAGTAGAAATACCATTTGGAGTAGAGTTTAATAAAATAGCATATAGTCATCATGGAATATATTTTTCATTAGATACACCAGAAGGGAAGTATAGAACAAGTACAGAACCAAATAAAATAGGTGTAAGAATAGCAGATAAATACAATTTAGAACTTACTAAGTATCAAACAGGAAAAGAAAAGAAAGTAGAGGGTGCAACATATAAAGTAAGCAAATTAACAGATGGAGGGGATGTAGAGAATAGCCAAACATCAATAACAAATAGTGAAGGAAAGCTAGAAATGGCAAACCTTTATGCAGAAAGAATATATGAAATAACAGAAATAGAAACACCATCAAATTATGAATTAAGTGGAGAAGTAGTAGGCATTGTAGGACATGTAGATAGGACAACTGGAGTATTTACAATAGAAAAGCTATATGGAGACACAAGAGATGAAATAACAGTACAAAAAAATGATGGAGAAGATTATAAGGCTAAGGTAAACGTAGAAGATGAAGCAAGAGCGGCATTAAAAATAGTAAAAACAGATAAAGTGACTAATCTTCCAATCAAAGGAGTAAAATATAAAATTTATGGAACAGGATTAGGAAATAATGGAAGAACAGTGACAACCAGTGCTCCAGGTGAAGTATGGTTAAATGGAATAAGAATAGGAGAGCCTTATTCTTTGGAAGAAACGAAAGCAGAAGGCTATTATTTAGCAAGCTTAGTAACATTTAAAATAATAAATAATAATGGAACATATGAAATACATGTAAAAGATGAAGATAATAATTTTTATAAGTTAGATGAAGAAGGAAAATATGTAGTAGAAGTAGATGATGGAACAGGAAATACAATTAATGAAACAAAAGAAGTAGATAGTATAAAATCATCGATAATGACAGAAAATGATTCACTTCCAATACTTAATTTAAATTTAGAAGATTCTTCTATTCCTAGATACAATTTGGAAATAACAAAAATAAAACATATAACAGAAGTAGAAGCTACGCAGCAAGGTGGCGGAGGAGGAAATGGAAATACAGGAAGTAATGAGGAAATAACATATTTACAAGGTGCAAAATTCAAATTGTACAAAGATGGTAAAGAAAAAGGAACATATATAACAGATGAAAACGGAAAGCTAATAATAGAGAATTTATATCAATACGAAGAAGAAAAAGGAGTAAATCAGACCTATGTATTAAAAGAGATATTAGCACCAGAAGGATATACAAGAGTTAAAGATATAACATTTAAAGTTTCAAATACTCTAGGAGTATTGAATTATGAAGAAGTTTTAGAAGATGGACAAAGTGAAAAAAACTACATAGTAGAAGGAAATACAGTAAAACTAACAGTAGAGGACAATCCAACATTCAAATTAATAAAAAAAGATGGTGAAACAGGAGAAATACTTCCAAATACTAAATTTGCAATTTATAATGTAGATAATGGAATAGTTTCAGCTAGAAATAGCAAAGGCGAATTAATAGGACAAAGAGAAATAATAAATGGAAAAGAATATTATGTTGTCACAACTGATAATAATGGAGAAATAACTTTAGATTTACCAGAAGGATTGTATAAAGCAGTAGAGGTTGAGGCATCAGATGTGAAGTATGACCTAGAAGGTCAAGAGTTTTACTTTGGAATTGGAGCAAATAATGAAGAATATAGTTTAAATTTAGTTCCTGAATGGGGAGTGACAGTTGGTAATGAATATAGTGACACAATTAATCATGTAATCGAAATTTCAGATGGAAGTACTGTTGCTGGTGGAACGAGAATATATCGTAACAATGGTGGGAGTATAAATCAATATGCGGGCATAATAATAAAGTATAATGCAAATGGAGAAAAAGTTTGGGAAACTACTGTTGGAAATGAAATAAATAGTATTGTTGAGACAACAGATGGAGAATTATTATTTGGTGGAACATCTAATTATTATCAATCTCCAGGGCCTTCATACGATCATGGTACGTTAGTTGGAAAAATAAATGGTGATGGCGACATAAATTGGAAAAGTACAAGTGATAAGGTAGATATGAATTTTTCATACTATGCAACTTCTGCATACATTTATGACGTAGCTGAAATTAGTAATGGAAAATATGTAGCAGTTGGAACTTTTTCAGGTCCTAGCTTAAAAATAGGAGATCATACACTTTCAAATCATGTGTATCAAGGATATAGTGAAAACTATTACCGTAATGAGGGGGTAATAATTATATATAATAGTGAAGGAAATATCGAAAGGCTTGAAGGTGTTGGCAATATTAATTCTGATGGACTGAATTCAATAGTATCAACGGAAGATGGAGGATATCTGATAGGAGGATATTATACTGGATCTATATCGATAGGAGAACATACTCTTACAAATTCAACTAATGCAACAGGAATGCTTATAAAATACACTTCTGAAGGAGGAGTAGAATGGGTAAATCAAATTGCGAATGACATTATTACTGAGGTAAAATCAATAGCTATTGCTGAAGATGGAGGATACATTGTAGGAGGAGTTTTTAAAGGTGATTTAATAATAGGAGAAAATACATTTACAAATAATGATAGACAGAATATTGTGATTATAAAATATAATGCAAATGGTGAAGTAGGAAAAGCAACAGCTTTTGGGGGAACATTAGATGATGCAATTACTGAAATATATGTAGCAGATGATGGAAAAATTTTAGTAAGTGGTTATTTTAATAGTGGAAGTTTGGTTTTAGGTAAATATATATTATCAAATATGTTTGGCGTATCAAGTGGTTTTGTAGCAAAGTGCTCAGAAGATTTTGAGGTAGAATGGGCAGCTAGTATAGAAGAAGATAATAACAATGCAATAAAAACGGTAATAGAAACAGAAAACGGAAGTTATATAATAGGTGGATTTTTTAATAAAAAAATAGAATTCTACGATTTTTCATTAACAAGTGATTCAAATAGTCAAGATGGAATGCTAATAAGATTCAAAGAATTAGAAGAAAAAACTATTGTAAGATTAAAAAGAGCAATAGGTGTTGATGTAAATGTTACAAGTTTTGAAACAACAACAGATAATGGTTATATAGTAGGAGGATCTTTTTCAAACAATATTACTTTAGGTGAATATGAACTAAATAGTAGAGGTGGTTCAGATGGAGTTATAATAAAATATTCTCGAAATGGTGAAATAGAATGGGCAAAAAGTGTAGGTGGAAATGAAAACGAGTCGATAAGCGTTGTTAAAGAATCACTAGATGGAGGATATATAGTAGGAGGATATTTTAAAAGTAATAGGGCGAGTATAGATGATTATACATTAGAAGATGCAGATGATAATACACATGGATATGCAAATGTAATGGTTATAAAATTAAGTTATGATGGAGAAGTAGAATGGACCAAAAGTTTAAATGGAAAATGGGAAGATGATGTAAGCTTGTTGGAAACAACTTCTGATGGGGGATGTATACTAGGAGGAGTTTTTAAAAGCGATAGTTTAAGTGTAGATAATTTTGTTATTAGCAATCAAGAAACTAGCGGAAATAGTAGTAAAGGGGATGCATATGTAGTAAAACTTAGCAGTGATGGAAGAGCAGAATGGCTTAGTATTATTGGAGGTACATCATATGACGGAATTGATGCAATAGCTGAAACCACTGATGAAGGATATCTGGTTGCGGGATATTTTCATTATAATGTTACAGTAAACAACAATACATATACAAATAAAGATAGTAATGCATCGTACAGCGATACAGTTTTAGTTAAATACAATAAAAATGGTAATGTTGAATGGACTAGAATTATAGGAGGAACAAGAAATGATAGAATTAAATCAATTATAAAAACAGAAAATGGAGAAAATTTGTTAATAGGATTTTCATATTCAGAAACGATAGAATTAGGAGATGATTTGATTATAAACAAAGGAAGTAACACAGGAATTATCATTAAATATGATGATAATGGAAATCTATTAATGTTTGATAGTTTAGAAAAATATCCTTCAAAAATGGTAAAAGTAGACAATGGATATGTTGTAATTTATTCTAATCCTAGTATTTTGTATAAATATGACAATGATTTTAATATTGTATGGTTAAAGAAATTAGATTCGCTCACTTTAAAAGATGTAAATGTTGTTAATGGAGATTATACAGTATTAGCATCAATTTATAATAGTAGTGTAACAATAGATGGCATTGAAATTGCATCAAACGGCGATGTTCTTAGTACAAAAATACTAAGAATAAATGAACAAAAGACTATGATAGATACACAAGAATTACTTGTTGAAAACAAATTAAAAGAGTTTAAAATTACGACAGATATAAATGAAATTGACGGAATAAAAGGAGGAAGTATTTCTGGAGAAGATTTATATAAATATGAGAGTGTGAAATATAATGATAATTCTACAAAGGAAATAAAAATAACACCAGATGATGGCTATGAAATTATCAATATTACACTAAATGGTGATGAATGGCAGTTTGAACCAGAATCAGATGGAAGCTACACAATGCCTCAATTTGAAAATGTATTAGAAGATAAGAAAGTTGTAGTCACATTTTCAGCAAAAGACAATAAAATTACAATAAATAAAATAGATAGCAAAAATGGAAATATTTTAGAAGGAGCAAAATTTAAATTAGACCAACTAGAAGAAAGAGATGAACCTGTAAATGGAAATATATTAGGAAATATAACAGATAATGGTCAGCCATATTACTATATTAATCCAAACAATGAAATAACAGGAGTGCTTGGAGAATTAACAAATAATGGAGACTACTATTTTGTGACTCAAAATGATGGCGAAGGGAATATTTCATATGTTCCAACAAATAGTAAGACATGGCAAATTGCAAATGTAGAAAATGCGACTACAGGAGTACAGAATTCAACAGCACATTCATATATACCTATTAACCTAAGTGGATTAACAGGTTATTATAAGGTATTAGTAAATGCTGAATGCTCAAGTCAAACAAGCGATATAGGATTTGCAAGAATTAGAGAAAATACCACTCCTTTACCATATAATTTTGATTGGGATAGATTTATATACATTTCAGGTTCACAATCTGCAAAAGACTATGAATCAACTATAGCTTTAGAAGGCGGAAAAACATATTATTTACACTTAGGATATTATAAAAATGCAAGCACAGATACAGATGATGACCAGATAAAAATAAATAGCGTAAAAATATATAAAGCAGATGAAGTTACATATAATTTTGTGGAAAATGGAAACGGTGGATATGAATCATCAAATCAAGGAAAGGTTGGTACAGTATGTAATTCATATATTCCAATTAATTTAGAAAATTATGAAGGAAAATACAATGTAAATATTAATGCTGCGCTTCAAAATTCAAATTATTATGATAGTGCATATGGATATGTAACAATTACAGAAAATACAAATAGACCTTTGTATAATAGTTCTACTGGTAGAATAATATATTTAACTAGTTCTACAAATGCAAAAGATTATAGTACTTTATTAGAAGGTGGAAAAACTTATTATATGCATTTTGGGTACTATTTGAGTTCAACAAGAAATATAAGTGGTCCTAATAAATTAATAATTAATAGTATCGATATAACTCTTAGTGATGTAGATTTATATCATACTACAGCTCAAACAAATTCAGAAGGCAAAGCTATAACTCAAATTCCGTTCGGTAAATATGCTATTACTGAAACTATTTCACCAGAAGGTTATATTTTGGATGAAATTCCAACAGTAATTGAATTTAGAGCAGATGGCTTGCATGAATTTACTATAGAAAATGATAAAAAATGTAATGTAATAGTACATCATTATTACAAGGAAAATGGTATTCCTACAACTACAAAAGTTGCAGAAGATGATATAATTCAAGGAAAAGAAGGAGACACTTATTCAACCGCTCCAAAAATAGACCTATTAAACTATGGACCAGAAAAAAATGACAACGAAGAGATCATTATGCCAGAACAATACACAGGAGAATTTACATATGAAGATAAAGAAGTAATATATTATTATACTCAAAAGGGAACACTTCTTACAGTACACCACTACATAGAAGGAACCGAAACAGAAGTGCCATTGAAAGATGGATCTTTGTCAGAACCAGAATATATTGTAGGAAATAAAGGTGCAAGATATGAAACAACCAGTCTTACAGAAGATGAATTAAGCGATTATTATGTATATTCTCATGTGGATGGAGATGCATCAGGAATATATGGGAATAATGAAATAATAGTTACTTATTATTACAAAAAAGCACAAAGTGGATTGACAGTCAATAAATATGATGAAGATGGAGTAACTCCTCTTGAAGGAGCAGAATTTATAATAAGTGATGTTAATGATAATATAGTCCAATTAGGAGAAATGACTAATAATGGAAATTATTTCTTTGAAAAGCAAGATGGCAAGTATATTTCTAACAACCAAAACAGGGGAAGTACAGTTGCATATAGTTACATGAAAATAGATATGACAAATGCTAAAAGAGATGCAAAAGTAGTAGTAAATGCAGAAATATCAAGCCAAAGTAGTTATGATATAGGATTTGCGAGAATAACAGAGAATACAAATTCACTAGCATATAATAATTCTACAGGAAGATTTATATATATTTCAGGAACACAAGTAGCAAAAGACTATGAAGCAAATCTTGAAAAAGGAAAAGTATATTATTTACATCTAGGATATAGAAAAAATGCAAACACTAATACAGGCACAGATACGTTTACAATAAATAGAATTACTATAAAAGGTGCAAAAGTGCCACAAGTATATACTACAAATTCTACAGGAAAAATTGAAGAAGAATTTGAAACAGGAGAATATGAAATAAGAGAAATAAAAGCACCTTATGGATATATTACTTCAAGTGATGTAAAAACAGTAGGCATAAGGAAACAAAACGGCACTGCAATAGATATAATTAATGAAAGAAAAACAGGAAGAGTTATAGTACATCATTATGTAGAAGGGACAGAAATTCCAGTTGCAGAAGATGACATAATAAGGAAAAAAGTATTTGAAAGGTATGATACAAGCATTGCGGAAAGTGCATTAAGTAAATATACGCTAGTTACAAATCCACCAAATAAAACAGGAACTGTAAGAGAAGAGGACACAGTTGTTATATATTATTATAGAAGAATTACTGGAAACTTGAAGATAAACAAAGTAGACAAAGATACAGGTGAGCCAATAGAAGGAATAGACTTTGGAATATATGAAGGAAATTATGGAAAAGTAGCATTAGATGACGCAATAAAAGTAGGAAATATTTATAATAAGGTAACAGCAGACAAAACAGATGAGTCTGATATAAACCCAGAACTTAGTGTACCAAATGGATGGACAGGATTTGAAACCGTAAATGAAAAATATATTCCAGTAAATAGTACTTGGTATGTGAATAATGAGGATAGTTCACACCAAGGAGACTCTCGTGCAAACGCATATGTGAACATAGATTTAAGAGATAAAAGTGAAGATACATATTTTGTGTTAACAGCAAATGTGGAAATGAGAAACACTATGATTAGTGATGGAGTATATGTTTGGTTTAGAGACGGATATATAAATGGAAATTGGATTTCTCTAACTGGAGAAAACAATAGATATTACGAAGTGGCGTTGAAAGGTGGAAGAAATTATCAACTTGAAATGCAGTATAGTAAATTAAGCGGATCTGACGTAGAAGATTATGTAGTAGTTGAAATGAAACTTTATAATGCCGAAAACGGAAGAGTAGATACTGTGAATGAAGTACCATACTATATAGTAGGAGAAGCAACAGATGAAGAAATTCAAATAGAAAAAGAACATTATACAGATACTAATAATGGACTTCCATTTGTAGAAAATAATGGAAAATACATAGCATCAACATGCCAAAAATATATGAATGATAATGGGATAGATCCATCTAATAATGTAACAACAAGGTCAGAAGAATTAATAGTAATAGACATTACGGATAAAGAAGGATTTTATGATGTATCAATGGATTTATTAATGCATAATACAACAGATGATGATTGGTTTTATTCATGGATAGTAAATGCAAATAATTACGATGAAGGAAAGTATTTAGAAACAGTAGATGGAAAAAATGCAGATGGGTTGGCAGGAGAGCATAATGAAAAGTATCATGCTATTCTTGAAGGCGGTAAAAAGTATTATTTATATTTAGACTATGGAAAAAATTCAAGTTCAGATATAGAAGATTATGTAGAAGTAAGTAATATAAAATTATTTAAGGCAAACGCAGAAAAGAAATTTATAGGGTTTGATAAAACAGATGATGGAAAATATGTATCAAATAACCAAGGTCAAAATGGGACAACTGCTCATTCTGTTATACCAATAGATTTAAGAGACAAAGAAGAAACAGTAGAACTTACAATAAATGCTGAAATATCAAGTGAAGCATGGAACGATCAAGGGTATCTTTATGTAACAGATGTATTTAATCCAAATGATTCTGAACACTATAGGTGTGAATTAATTAATAGTAATGGAGATAATAGTGGTGAAGTTGCAGCTCGAGACTATACATTGGAACTAGAAGGAGGAAGACTATATTACTTAAACATGGTATTTGTAAAGAATTGGGCTGATAATAATGATGTAGGAGATGATACTTTCACAATAAATAGTATAAAAGCAGAAACACCACTATATGATACTATTACAACAAATTCAGAAGGTATAGTAGAAATTGCTTTACCAACAAATAATTATACATTAGTAGAGTTTAATCCAAAAGATGGTTATGAGCCTCTAGATCCACAAAAAATTACATTAACAAGAGAAGGTTTAGAGGTAACAATAGAAAATGAAAGAATAAAAGGAAAGGTAATAGTAAATCACTTTATAGAAGGAACAGAAGAAAATATAACAGATTATGATGGCGAGGAAATTAAACCAGAATTAAAGAAAGGTGATTTTGGAGAAACATTTGAAACAGAGCCAAGGGATGATTTAAGTGATAAATATGAAATTGTAGAAATACCAAGTCAAACAGATGGTACATATACAGAAAATCCACAAACAATAACATATTACTATAGAATCAAAAAATATCCATATGTTGTAAATTACTTGCTAAAAGATGATGACAATGATGATTCAAATAATACAATACTTCATGAACAAAAATCAGATGGTATAGATTATGATTATGGAACAATAATAAACACAGATGATGAAAAGGAAGAAATAGAAGGATATAAAGTAGATTCATCAACAGCAGATAATTTAAAAATAACAAATCAAAATAATATTTTAAATATTTATTATATAGTAGATGAAGATCAAACAAGAGAGATTAAATATTTCGTAGAATTCTATAAATCAGAAGAAATATCAGATACAATAGAAGAAAAAACAGACGTGCAAGTGCTAGAACCACGTGTTCTTGAAGTAAAGAAGGATGATATAAATCTCGTAGATAAA
>CAYYBL010000010.1:0-39440 GCA_964470175.1 uncultured Lachnospiraceae bacterium
ATAATGAAACTATAATATTTTTTTCTTTGAACTCATAATTACTCATAATTATTACCCTTTAATTTGTATAACTCATACTAATGCAAATATATCATATTTAAAAAATTATTAAAAGCATAAGGTATAAAAAATCTACCCAGTTTATGGGTAGATTTCGCTATTTACATTTTTTGTTATTTACAATTATCACAATATGGACAATTTGAACATCCAATTCTACTATTCTTCAACTTTGAAATTATTATGCAAAGTACAACTATAAGTATTATAGTTATCACTATAACATTTGCCAAATTAAATGTTCCATCTTCTATTCTGCTTCCTATTTGATATACAATTGTTGCTAAGACCCATGCACATGTAGTTTGAAATAGTACAGCTTTTAACATTCTTTTTGTTGATCCTAATTCTCTTTTCATTGCACCAATTGCACCAAAGCAAGGAGCACTAAATAGATTAAATACCATAAAAGCATACGCTGAAGCAATTGTAATTCCTGCAAAAGGTGTTCCATCTGCAAATATTTGACTACCTTCTTCAACATCTTCAGAAAGTCCTGCAATAACTGCCATAGATGATACCACTTGTTCTTTTGCAACTAATCCTTGAATTGCAGATACTGTAGCACCCCAGTTGTTTTGTCCAAGCATTGGATAAAATACCCATGATATCGTTTTTCCTATTGATGCAAGCATACTATCTTCAATATCTACACCATATTCCATTCCAAATGAGAAAGAAAGCAAAAACCAAATAACAATCGAACAAATCAAAATAATACTTCCTGCTCTTTTTATAAATGCAATTACTTTATCAAACACATCTTTTGCGACGTATTTTACACTTGGTACTTTGTACTCTGGTAGTTCAGAAATATAAGAACTACTAACATGTCTAAATCTAGTTCTTGATAATATAAATGCCGATATAATAATTACAGCAATTGCAAAAAAGTATAACGATGCAGATGCAATTCCTGAGTTTTCACCAAAGAAATAACCTGCAAATAATGATATAATTGGCAATTTTGCACTACATGGTATAAATGGTACTAAAATGCTTGTCATTTCTCTTTCATCTTGATTTTCAATTATTCTTGTACCCATTATTCCAGGAACTGAACATCCAGATCCTACTATGAATGGAATCAAACTCTTTCCACTCATTCCAAGTCTCCTAAATAATTTGTCAAATAATAATGCTATTCTCGACATATATCCTGTTGTTTCTAAAAGTGATATACATATAAAAAGAATAATTAGTTGAGGAATGAATCCAAGCACTGCACCAACACCTGCTATTATACCATCAACTACTAAACTATTTAGCCATTCTGATGTTCCTACTGCTTCAAGTGAACTTCCTACCCATTCTCCAAAAGCATCCATGTTGTCTGCAACCCAATCAACTGTACTTGAACCCACAACGCCAACTGACAAATAATAAACTAAAAACATTACTATAACAAATATTGGGAATGATATCCACTTGTTTAGAAGTATCTTATCTAGTTTGTCAGAAAATGTCACAATATTTTCCTTTTTTCTGACACATTCTGCTTTCACACCTTCAATGAATGAATATCTCTCGGTTGCAATAACTTCTTCTAAATCTGTATCATACTCTTTTTCTAATTCTTCTTTTAAATTACTGTTTTCATCTGTACTTCGACTAGCAAATCTAGCATCAGACTCTAATAATTTGACAGAGACAAATCTCTTATGAGATTCATTTAAGCTATAAGAAATAGTAGAAATCGTTTCCTCAATTTTACTATCATAAATTTTAGTTCTTTCTAGGTCTTCTTTGCTATCTAATTCCTTAACGAGCTCATCTATTCCAGTTTCTTTCAAAGCAGATATCTTAAACACTTTTACCCCAAGTTTTTCTTCTAATTTTTTTACATCTATTTCTATTCCTTTTTTCTCAAGTAAATCTGCCATATTAAGTGCAACAATAACTTTTGAATCTAATTCCATTAATTGTGTTGTAAGATACAAGCCTCTTTCTAATGAGATTGCATCTACAATATTAATAATAACATCTGGTTTTTCTTCAAATATAAATTTTCTAGAAATCTCTTCTTCTATGCTATATGGGCTTAATGAATATATTCCTGGTAAATCTGTTATTTCGTGTTTTGTTCCCTTAATCACGCCTGTCTTTTTCTCTATCGTAACCCCAGGCCAATTACCTATCTTAGCATTCATACCTGTTAGATAATTAAATAAGGTTGTTTTTCCACTATTTTGATTTCCAACTAATGCTATTTTCATCTATTTTACCACCTCCACTTCAATTTGACTTAAATCTGATTTACTAATGCATAGCTCATAATCTCTTAATTGAATATCAATTGGATCACCCATTGGAGCTATCTTTTTTATTTCTATTTTTGTTCCTCTAGTAAGTCCCATATCCAAAAGATGTCTTCTTATTTCTTTATTCTGAAAATCAAGTTTTACTATTTTGGCCTTTTGACCTACTTTTAGTTCACTTAGTACCATCAATAATCCCCCTCTCATAATTGAAACATTTTTCAACTTTCAAACATATTATAATAATACCTAAAAAAAATGTCAATAAAAGTTGAAAAAAGTTTCACATTAAATTCATTGACATTTTCAATTAATTTTTTTATACTATACGTAAATATTAATAAGGATGGAGTTTTATGGAACAATCAGAATTAAGACAACCTATTCAAAAGAGAGCAATTGCAAAAAAGAAAGCCATATTAGAATGTGGTTTTAATTTGATATGTGAAAAAGGATACTATAATGTTGATTGCATCGAGATAGCTAAAGCAAGTAATGTTTCTACTGGAACTGTATACCAATATTTCAAAGATAAGAGAGATATTTTTTTGCAAGGCTTGAGAAATTATTCAGATTCAATGCTATTTCCTATACTTGAATATAAAGATAAAAAGATTCAAAGCAAGGAACTAGCAGATTTCATTCGAAAAGTAATTAAAAACAATATCAAAGTTCATAATCTATCAAAATCAGCACACGAAGAAATCATGGCAATGAGACATGCTGATTCAGAAGTAAATGAAATTTTTCAAGAATACGAGATTAACGCAACAGAAGTTTTAGTAGATATTCTTAAAAAGAATAATTATGAAACCCCATGCTTATACGAAAAATCACATTTAATAATTGCTTGGATGGATAACTTATGTCATGAAGTAGCTTATCATAAGCATAAAAGTTTAGACTACGATGCCATGACTGACATAGTTATAGATGAGATTGTACATGTTTTAACAAAAAAGAATTAGATAAAAAAACAAGTTTTTTTCTAAAATTATAATTAGCTCTTGAAATCATTATTTTTATATGGTATCATAAGAATGCTTTAGGGGTATAGTGTTAATGGTAGCACATCGGTCTCCAAAACCGCCTGTCTGGGTTCGAGTCCTAGTACCCCTGCCAAATTTGAACCTCTGTAAAGTTTGCCAGGCAAGCGACTTGCAGAGGTTCTTTCTTTTTGTTATAATGCAGATATAATGCCACAAAAAAGACATGTAATTCTTTATTTTCAACGATTACATGTCTTTTTACTTTAAAATTCTAACTGCATTATAACAGCTTGTATTTAATTATAATCAAAACAATTAATTGTAATTTATCGAGATAATGTAATTGTTATAGTTACATCTCCACTACCTAGAATATTTTTTAATTCACTTGAACTAATATTTTGAATTTTTCCTACATATCTGCGACAATAATAATTCCAAAATGATTTTTAAATGTTACCTTTCTATGATTTACTTTTTCACTACTTTTTGGGAATACTTTATCCCATTCCCCAGTTATTTTTAATTCTTCACTCATATCCATACCTCCTAAAAATTTACACATTCATAACAACAATTTACTATTTAATATTTATTCTATTATAATAATTCTTTTATTTTTTCTTCCATATCTTCAGGTTTAAATGTTGGAGAATATCTTGCTACAATATTTCCTTCTCTATCTACTAAAAATTTTGTAAAGTTCCATTTAATATCTCCAGTTTTTTTGCAAGTCGTACTAATTTTGTCTATTGCTTTCATTGCTAATTTATTCTTCATACCTTCTATAATGTCTTCTTTTGCTTCGTTTTTTATGTAAGTATATAAAGAAATTTCATTATCTCCATTTACATCTATTTTTGAAAATTGGTCAAATGAAGTATTATATTTAAATTGACAAAATTGATGTATTTCATCATCACTACCTGGAGCTTGACTTCCAAATTGGTTACAAGGAAAGTCTAATATCTCTAATCCTTTGTTATGATAATCCTTATATAGCTTTTCTAATCCTTCATATTGTGGTGTAAATCCACATCCAGTTGCAGTATTAACAATAATTAAAACTTTTCTTTTATACTCAGACATAAAAATGTCTTCCCCATTTCTTTTTTTTACACTATAATCATAAATTGACATATAATATTCCTCCATTCTAAATAATAACTTAATATTTCTTGCTCTAATTAAATCATATATAACAATAATTCACAAGCTCAATTATTATTCAAGTTTGAATATGTTAAAATTAAAATCTGATTCTTCATATTATGTAAATCTTCCATATTGCAAAAAAACCTTATTTGTGTTATAATGTAAACATATTATGTATATGGGAGGTATCTTATGCAGACCATTGAAGAATATAATAGAAGTAAAAAAAATATAGAACAATTAAAAGCTGAAATAAAAAGTCTAACTCAAGAACTTGAAGATGCAAAACCTGAAATACAAAGACTAGCTTCAAAAAGAGATGAAGCAACTGCTTTTATGCCACATAGTGATTACGAAAAAATAAGAATATATAAAGAAATAGAAAGAACTATTGCAGAGCAAAAAAGACAGTTTGAAGAGTTAAGAAAAAAAGAGCAGCAAGAAGTTTATGATGCGCAAACAAAATTGCTTGAAGCGTACAAAAAAGGTGATAAAAGTACTATTACTAGTGAAGAACAGTATAAAAATCTAACACAATCTCATGAAGAAATTGCAAAAGCTATATCAGAGGATCGTTTAGCATTACAAGATGGTGGATATTATGGACAATATGGACATGAAGCTCTTAAACTACTTCAATATATTAAAAGAAATGAAGAAGCATTAAAATCAGGAAGAGAAGATTATGGCTCATTAAAAGGAAAAGAAAAAACTGCAAAATCAATGTTTACAGATGAAGAAGCAGCCGAATTAGAAGCCTATAGACAAAAATTGGATATGCTAAGAAAAAAAGAAGCTGCACTTAAAGCTGCTCAAAAAGCTCAAAGAAATCAAGATAGAGAAGACATTGGCGAATTCTTTGGAATACAAGGTCCTTTAGAGCATACTGGAAATGGAATGAAAATGATACATGATGATAAAACAGGTATTGATACACCAATTCTTGATATTCAATCAACATCACAATTAAGAATGACCTCTGCAAAACTTAGAAGAATCCTAGATGACAAATTTGATTCTGGGGAGATTGATGAAGCTACATATGATATGCTATATGAAAAAGTATCTTTGGAATATAAAAGAATGATAGGCGAAAGACAAGGACAAGCACATCATGGATCCGGACATGGTGGAGACAAACCTAGTGACAGAGATGAACAATAAAATAGAAACTATTATATAAGATAACAAAAACACTCACTACATCAATTAGTGAGTGTTTTTTTATAAATCAAAAGATTCATTTTTACTCACTTTTTCCAATAGAAGCTTTTGACTTTAAATCATCATAGACTTGTTTGGCTTTAGTTTCATTCTTACTTTGTACAATAATTTGGTATCTATCCTCATTATATATCTCAGAATGAGTGAATGAATACACTCCACCATTTAAAATATACTTTATGTCACAGATAGTATACTCCTCATCACTATATAAAACAGTTCCATTCTCATTTTCTGCATTATTAACAATATTTCTTAATGAATATCCATTTGTGTTTTGCTTAGAAAGTACAATAATTACATCATAATTGTTTTTTTCAAATACATATTGATTTTCATTACTTTTTGTAGAATCGCGAATAAAATCTTCTGGGATCTCTATTGATAAATCATAAAATAATACATCACCATTAAATGGCATATCATTTGTTCCATTTATTCCACATCCCGATAATACAAACATACCTATTATCATTAACAATACAAGTACCACATTTTGCATCTTACTTTCTTTTTTGTTTTTCATAGTTAATCCTCCTTAAAATCCTTTATTTTTCAATTCATTTACTAACTTTACATAAAATTCTCTGACATCAAATCCTTTTATATTTTCACGATTTAAATCTATTACATCCCCGTGAGAAATACCTCTTTTATAAGGTGATTCTATTAAAGTAAATTCACTATTTTCAATTGGAAATGATTCAATTCCAACCAATCCATCATTTTTACTATCAAATAATTTTACAAAATTGTTTGTAAGATTAAGAGGAAATCTTCCACTAGTAGCTTTCTTAAGCACAGATCCATACGCTTTGTAATACACACTATCAGATTGTTTCATATCTTTATTTAATTCTTCTACTCTAGAAGAAGTTAAATCAGAAACTCCTGAAATAAAATCAGGCTCTTTATCACCAAGTTTTTTTAGCGCAAAATTATATCCACTTGCAATTTTATTTTTCATTCCTTCAGGTACTTTATTAAGCAAATATTCTGCAAATACGCATCCATGGTTTGGAGTATTTATCATAGATAAAGATGCAACATATTTATCCATTCCTAAATTAGAAATGGCATATCTCGAATCCAATCCTCCTTTAGAATGAGCGATAATATTCACTTTTTCACATTTTGTTTTTTCTACTATTTCAGTTATTCTACCTGCCAATTCTTCTGCTGAATCTTTAACAGCTAATGAGGAAGAATGATTTCCATAATAAATAGTTGCTCCATTTTTAATCAATTCATCTGGTATTCTTCCCCAATAATTTAATAATTCAAAATCTCTAAAGAATATCCCATGAACAAGAAGTAATGGATATTTTGTTTTACATA
This sequence comes from uncultured Lachnospiraceae bacterium, assembly GCA_964470175.1. Taxonomy (GTDB): domain Bacteria; phylum Bacillota; class Clostridia; order TANB77; family CAG-508; genus Scatovivens. Next base: position 7,025 of record CAYYBL010000010.1, read on the forward strand.
CTTCTTCACTTTTTCTACTTATATCTGTTTTTATTTTATCATTTTCAAAATCAACTTCTTCCTTACAAACTTTAATTATTAAAACTAGCATAACTAAGTGTGCTATAGGTATTAGTCCTAGTAGAAAGCCAACTAGTCTATATCTAATTCCCAATTGTTTAGAAAATAAGTATACTCTAATCATTCCATTCCAAAAAACTATGTTAAGAATTATTATTAAAGATATTAAATTGTTTAATAATAGTTTTATCTCCACATTGTAATAAAAAAAGCTAATTGCATACAACAAAACATCTAAAACAATGTTTATTAAAAACATTATTAGAAGTCTATATCCATTTCTTATTTTCTTTAATTTCTCATCCAATAATTTGTTTGTAAAAAGAGATGGAAAAATGTTTATAAAAATAACAAACAGTACCACAAATACTACTGGTATTTTTAAATCATATGATTTATCTAAAATATAAAAATTCGATACTAAAAATAAAACTATAGAATTTAATAATAGCATTAAATAGCCCATAATACATGTCTCCTTTTATTTCTTTTTAAAAAAAACTTGCATTTTCATTTTTATCTTGCTATAATACCTTTCACAAATTGAAAGGATTCTATATGACAAATTTTCTTAAAATATTTTTTTCTATTATACTAATTATTTTCTTAATTATCTATTCCTATTTTTTTCTATATTCTTCAACATCACAAAATAGTGAAAATCCAATAGAAAACGATAATTATTATTTTACCAATAATGATTTTTTTTGGCCCCTTCCTGGTTTTCATAGGATTACTTCGCCTTTTGGCCCTAGAAAAGCTCCAAGACCTGGTAGTTCTTCAAATCATTCTGGTATAGACATTGCAGCACCTCAAGGTACCTCTATTTATGCCGTACTGAGTGGCACCGTATCATTTGTAGGCTTTAAAGGTGCTGGTGGATGCACTGTCACAATTCATTCAGACCAATACGATATCTCTTATTGTCATGTTTCTCCAAATTATATAGTAAGTAACGGTATGTATGTAAAATCAGGTACACATATATCAGATGTTGGCCCAAAAAATTTATATGGCATACCAGGAAATCCATATACAGATTCAAGTGGCAATCCTACAAACGGTTCAACGACAGGATGCCATCTTCATCTTACAATAAGAGAAAATGGCATCCCAATAAATCCGATTATATTCTTCTAATTATATTCTTTCCATATATTCACCAGTTCTTGTATCTATCCTAATAACATCCCCTATATTCACAAATAGTGGTACTTGTATTTCAAGTCCATTCTCAAGCTTAGCTGGCTTTCCTGATGTAGTAGTTGTGTTACCACTAAATCCTGGCTCTGTGTATGTTACTTCAAGTTCTACAAACATTGGTGGTTCAACGTTAAATACTTCTCCTTTAAAAGAAAGTACTGTACAATTCATATTTTCTTTTATATATTTTAGTGCATCACCAAGTTGCTCTTCATTCAAAGGTATTTGTTCATATGTATTATTGTCCATAAAATAATACAATCCACCATCATTATACAAATATTGCATATCTCTTTTTTCTATTTCTGCACCTTGTAATTTTTCTGATGGGTTAAATGTCCTTTCTATTACTGCACCAGTAATAACATTCTTCATCTTAACTCTTACAAAAGCTGCTCCTTTTCCAGGTTTTACATGTTGAAACTCCACAACAGTAAAAACATTACCATCTAATTCAAATGTTGTTTTGTTTCTTAAATCTCCTGCCATATATACATCAGCCATAATTCTTCTCCTTTTTATATTTATTTTATAATTAACAAATCACAAATTACCTAAACATAATAACATATAATGATTTTAAAATCAAGTAAAACATTATGTAAACATTCTATTTTTCTAATTTTACAACAGTATAGTCCTTAGATGTCTTAGTAAGCTGAGTCATAGCAAACTTCTCTGTTAAAAAAGTATCTTCTATCCTAATACCATATCTTCCTTCAAAATACACACCTGGCTCAATTGCAAGAATAGTATTTTCTTTCAAAGCATAATCTTTTGTTGCTCTCAATATAGGTGTCTCATGAATATCAAGACCAACTCCATGACCAAATGCATGCATTATTTCATATCCTTTAAGGCCATAATCAACTGTTCTATCTTTTATAACTTGCTTGATATTTGCTCCCTCTTTTAGTGAAATTGCAATCTTTTTTTGTTCATCTAAAATAAAATCGTATACTTTTTTATATTCTTCTTTCATTTCATCTATAAATATTACTCTTGAAAAATCTGAGCAATATCCATTGTATTTGCATCCTATATCAAATTGAACAATATCTCCACTTCTAATAACTCTATCAGTAGGCACAGCATGGGGTTTTGAAGTGTTTTCACCAGAAGCAACTATAGAATCAAAAGCAAGTCCATCTGCTCCATTTTTTATCATATATCTTTCTACTTCAAATGCTACATCTTTTTCTGTCATTCCATCTTTTATGTGGTTTATTACATATTGAAAGGTTTTGTCTGTTATTTGACATGCTTTCTTTATGCATTCTATTTCTTCTTCATCTTTAATAATTCTTTGATTTTCAATTAAACCCTCTGTCACCATAAGATTGACTTTATAACTTCTAGTCATATTTTCATACTGTTCATATGTCACATAATTTTCTTCAAAGCCAACATTAGAGTTTTGTTCAAAAAAACTTTCATATCCATTATCAGCAACTTCTTTAATGTTTAACACACCTATCTCATCATCTATAGTAAGCTTGTTACTTACACTTTCTATATATCTACCATCTGTTATGAAAATATTTTCTTTACTGTTTATTACAAGTGTGCCCTCTTCTGTAAGACCAGTCAAATATCTAATATTCATTGGATTTAAAACTATCATTCCAGAAAGGCCTTTTGAATATAATTGATCCTTTAACCACTTCAATCTAACATTCATATCATATCCTCTTTAATTATATTTTATAACTAATCCATCTGCAAAAATTCAAAAACAAATCTAAAATAGTATGTGTTGGTAAAAAGATACACAAAAGTGCACTTATTACAATAAATGGCCCAAATGCCACATACTCATCCTTATTTTTTAATATAAGATTCCTAACAATCAAAATAACTACAGATACCAAAGCACCTATTATAAATGAAGCAATAGATATTTCTATAATTCCCATATATCCAAAATATAAACCAAGTGCTCCTATAAGCTTAACATCACCATATCCCATTGATTCTTTTTGATAAAAAAGTTTTCCTAAGACTAGAATAATAAAAAATATACCAGCACCTACTATCATTCCTAAAATATAGTTCTTTGCCATATTTATATTTGAAATCCCGTACAAAAATGTAATTATAAGCCCTATTTCAAATATCAAAAGAGTAAGTCTATTTGGTATAATTCTGTGTTCTAAATCTATGCTAAAAATCAATAATAAAAATGGCACCAAAATCATATACTTTATCAAATCTAAATTTTCAAAAAAAGATTTGTTTATGCCATACTTATACAAAAGACCACAATACAATATTGCAGTTATAATCATGTATATGTAATTAAATTTTATACCTTTTTTACTTTCTACAAAGAAATCCTTTGAAAAAATTTTCTTTTTATCTGGTATCCTTATATTGCACCATGCACAAATTTTTCCTACAACAAAACCTATAAACGTGACTGCAACATAATATCCAACAAAAACATCATTAAAATACATTTTTTATTTCCTTATATTTTTTTCTTATACCTTTTTAAAACTGCCCTTTCTAATGGCCTCTTAAATCTCGTAATCCATATGTCTTTTTCTGCAAGTGGTTTCACAAGTATCGAAAACATATGACATCTATTTGCTCCGACAACATCGGTAAATATTTGGTCGCCAATTACGGCAATGTTATTTGGCGAAATATTTAATATTTCTTGAGCTTTCTTTAAACCTTTTTTCATCGGTTTCATTGCAAGTGGAATATATTCTATGTCTAAAAGGCCTGCAACTTTTTCTATTTTGTGTTTCTTATTACTATTTGAAACAATCATTGCTTTAATGCCACACGCTTTTACATCTTCATACCATTTCTCAAGTCCATCAACAATATTTAGATCAAAGTCAAGTAATGTATTGTCCACATCCAAAATGAGTGCCTTTATACCGTTTTCTATGAGAAAACTAGTAGTAATTTCTGTTATATTGTTACAATAATATTTCGGATATATAGACACTTTTTTCCCTCTCTTCATCTAAATTAACTATATATTACCAATTCTATGTTTTTTTGTCAATTTATATTTTATAATACTTTTGTGTTACCAAATTGTAACATAAAAGTGTGCACTTTTTATTGAAAATATTTTTTTTTATATTTATAATTGTTCTATAGAATATGTTTATGAGGATTATTGCGTTTAGTTTTAGGAGTTGTTTATAATGAATGTTACTGACAAGATAAAATTTGATAATGAATTAATTGGAAATAAGTCTGCAAACATCACTTACAATGGCTATTTGTGTGAAATAGGGTCTAGTGAAGTTTCTATAGTTTATGGGTTTGATGATGATTGGAAGAATACAACCGAAAAAGCTATGACCAAAACCGATGATGGTTTCTGTGCATCTATTCCTATTTGCAATTATTCAAAAATAGTATTCTGTTTTAAAAACAATGATGGTATATATGATAATAACTTTAATCATAACTTTTCTGTTCCAATAAAAATGAGACAGAAAAATAAAAGATTTATTATAAATGAAAACTACCTTCTTCAAATATACCACGAATTACGTAGAGATGATATGTCTAAAATAATTGAAGATGAAATAAAAGAAGAAAAAGAAAATGTTAAAATAGCTGATACTTCAGTAGAAGAATTACCTATAGAAAATGTTCCATCATCTGATTTTGATATGAATTCATTTGTTGACTCGCTAATCTCACCAATTGCAGAGGAAAAAGGAGTTGATAAACAAGATGTATATGATTTTGATGTTGAAACTCTTACAGAAAAATACGTATCAAATGTAACTCACGAAAATGTTGTAAATACAAATGACATTGTATTTAATAAAATAGAAATTGAGTCACCTGAGAAAGATGATATTTCAGAAAAGAAAGTTTTACTTTCACAAATAAATGACCTTTTTGATGAACTTGTACGAGAAGAAGAAAATGAAAATGTGAATAAACTTTATGAACTATCTACAGGAAGCACCCTTGAAGAAGACAAGAATGAAGTTTCAAGAATGATTGATGAAACCGAAAAAACAATGAACGATATTAACAAACTATTTTTAGACATAGACTACATCAATTCTACAAAGACTGATTCTGCTTCTTTAGAAAGTCTTAACGAAGAAGAAAGTACTGTACAAAAGGCTGTTCCTCTTAATGTTGAAAACATCGTATCAGCAACTGAAGTTTCTGAGGAAAATAAAGCAGTTTCTGAAGAAGAAAGTTCTCTATTTAATGAATATGAAAATACCGATACTTCTAACAAAAATATAGTTCCATCATCTTATGAAGATGAGATATCAAAGTTAGAATCTGAAACCTCTACCTCAGATGATCAAAAGAATAATGAAGAAGACCCTGGTAAATATCTATTAGTACAAAATAACGATTCTTTTGTAGATAAGATAATGTTACCATTTACTAAATTATTTAAACTTATCGGTCTTGGTCTTTCAAAGTTATTTAATAAAGAAGATTAATTTAAGAAATATACTTAGACCCCACTCTAAACACAATTCCTATTTAGAGTGGGGTCTTTTTTTAAAATATACCTTCTACTTCACCTTTTTCATTAAGTCTAATTTTTTCAGCAGATGGGACTCTTGGAAGTCCTGGCATAGAAAATAGCTTTCCTGTTTTTGCAAGTATAAATTCTGCACCATTTCTCACTACTATCTCGTTTATATTTATCTTGTAATCATCATCACACAAAAGATTTTTTGGATCATCAGATAGTGAATACTGCGTTTTAGAAATACAAACTGGATATCTTGCATATTTTGTTTTTTCTATCTTTTCTAACATTTTTCTTGAATTATCATCAAATTCTACACCTTGTGCTCCATATATGTCTCTCGCTACTTTTTTTATTTTTTCTTCTACTTTATCATCATCACTATATACAAATTTCACTTCATTTTTTTCTTTGCATAGTTCTACTATTCTTTTAGCAAGATCTATTGCACCATTTCCACCATTTTTCCAAACTTCTACCAAGCATATATCGGTTTTAATATTGTTCTTTAAAAACTCAATTTCTTTTTCAGTATCAGTTTCATACTTGTTTATAGCAACTATTGGTATAAGTCCAAATCTATCTCTTATGTTTTCTATATGTCTTTCTAGATTCTTTATTCCGTGAGCTAATGTCTCTAAATTTTCTTCAGTACATTCTTCCTTTGAACTTCCTCCATGATACTTAAGTGCCTTTATCGTTGCTACAATTACACCAATCTTAGGTTTTAATCCAAACTTTCTGCATTTTATATCCATGAATTTTTCAGCACCAAGATCTGCTCCGAAACCAGCTTCTGTGACACAATAATCTCCAAGTTTAAGTGCCAATTTTGTAGCTCTTATACTATTGCATCCATGAGCAATATTAGCAAATGGACCTCCATGAACAATTGCTAAATTATTTTCAAGAGTTTGGACAATATTTGGATTTATAGCATCCTTTAATATAACAGTAAGTGCACCTTCTGCTTTCAAATCTTTTGCATATACCTCTTCATCATTTTCGTTATATCCAATTATTATATTTCCAATTCTTCTTTCTAGATCATTTACATCTTTAGATAAACATAAAATCGCCATTATCTCTGATGCAACTGAAATATCAAATCCATCATCTCTAGGTACTATGTTTTTCTCATTTGAAAGGCCTACTCTCACATTTCTAAGTTCTCTATCATTAAGGTCTACGCACCTTTTCCATACTACTTTTTTTATTTTTAGTTCATTCCCAAAATATAAATGGTTATCTATCATAGCAGAAAGTAAATTATTTGCTGAAGTTATAGCATGTATATCGCCAGTAAAATGTAAGTTTATATCCTCCATAGGAGCGACTTGTGCATATCCACCACCTGTTGCTCCACCTTTTATACCAAAAACTGGCCCCATAGATGGTTCTCTTAGTGCTAAAACCGATTTTTCACCAATTTTATTTAATGCATCTGAAAGACCTATAGAAACTGTTGTCTTTCCTTCACCTAAAGGTGTCGGATTTATAGAAGTTACTAATATCAAATTTCCATCAGCCTTGCTTTGCATTTTTTGAATAAACTTATCTGATATCTTAGCTTTATATTTTCCATACATTTCTATATCATCTTCTGTAATTCCATATTTTTTTGCAACATCTGAAATCTTATCTAATTTAGCATTTCTAGAAATTTCAATATCTGTCATATAAGTTCCTCCTTTATATTATGCTACAATACCTACTACTACTCCTATAAGTGATCCAATTATTACTTGAAATGGAGTATGTCCAAGTGCCTCTACAAGTCTTTCTTTTACTTCGACATCTGTTAACCCAGGAGTTGAAATGATCTTATTTAATATAGTTGCCTGTTTTCCAGCAGCTCTCCTAACTCCCGCAGCATCATACATTACAACAAATGCAAAAATAACTGCTACTGCAAATACAGGAGAGTCAAATCCTTCCTCTTTTCCAGCAAGCATAGCAAGCGAAGAAACAACCGCAGAATGAGAACTTGGCATTCCTCCTGCTCCCATTATTCTCTTAAAATTAAACTTTCTAGTCTTTATAAGTTCATATACAGTCTTATACAGTTGTATAGAAAGCCATAAAAAAAATGGTATCCACAAAGTTTTATTTGTTAAAAAATGTTTAAAACTTTCATTCATTTTTAAAATCCTCTTCTTTTATCTCACCATTATCATCGACTAAGATAGTAATTCTTTTTTCTGCTTCTTCAAGCTTTTCAGTGCACTTTTTTGATAGTGCAATCCCTTCTTCAAAAAGCGTCACAGAATCATCCAAAGATAGCTTTTCATTTTCTAATTTACTAGTTATCTTTTCTAATTTTGTTATTAGCTCTTCAAAACTCTCTTCTTTTTTTGCCATTATATTACCTCTTCTTTAATAATCTACTTCGACTGTTTTTGTATTTAGGTCAACTTTAAAATAATTTTTAACACTAGCTGTGTCTAATGAAACAACTGCTACAATATACTTTCCATCTGCTGAAACAGAATCACATCTAAATACAACTGAACTATCTTCTCCCCACGTTTTTTTAACAAGTTCTATTGCCTCTTGTTTTTTATCTGTAGTACCTAAATCAGCCTCATATGCATTTTTTACATCATTTACAGTTGTAATATTTTCTGCTTGTACTTCAGTAGTATTAGTTTCCACAACATTCGTAGTAACGTTTTCTATAGTATTTTGAACTGTTTCATTTTCTACAATTTCATTTTCTGTATTTTGTGCAGCAATTACTGTTTCATCAACATAATTCTCATTTCCAATTGTTTCTGTAGTACCAACTCTTATTGTAACGATGCATGACACTATCCCAAGTGCTAATGCTAATATAATAACTATAATATAACCATGTTTTTTCATAAAAAGCTCCTTTTATATAACCTTTACTTTTTTTACTCCATCTTGAAATCTTAAATCGACATTCATGTCTTTTTTCAAATCTTTAGCTCTAGATATAACTTTTCCATCAACTTCTGCTATACTATATCCTCTAGAAAGTGTTTTTAATGGACTTAAAGCATCTAGTTTTGTAATAAGTTTTGTTGCCAATATTTTTGAATCTTTATAGTTTTGAACCGCATTCTTTTCTATATCTTTTAAATAATTTTCAACTTGTAAGTAGTAATCTTTTATATTTTTGTATGGATCTTTGTATACTCTAGAATTCATTATTTTCTCATACTCTAATCTCATACTTTCCGTTTTTCTTCTTAAACATATTTTTAATCTATTTTTATATAAATCAATATCATTTTTTATTTCACTTATATCTGCCACAGCAAGTTCTGCAGCTGCAGATGGTGTAGGTGCTCTTAAATCAGCGACAAAATCCGATATCGTAAAATCTGTTTCATGTCCTACTGCTGAAATAATAGGTATATCGCAATCATATATTGCTCTTGCAACTACCTCTTCATTAAATGGCCATAAATCCTCCAGAGATCCTCCACCTCTTCCAATAATTAGTACATCCGCTAAATGATTTTCATCCATATAATTTATTGCTTTGGCAATTTTAATTCCTGCTCCCTCTCCTTGGACTGGTACAGGATAAAGCCTTATATAAACATTTGGATTTCGTCTTGTAGAGACATTTATGATATCTCTTATAACCGACCCAGTGCTTGCTGTAAGCACTCCTATGATCTTAGGCATAAATGGTATTTTCTTTTTATGGCTCTCATCAAATAGTCCTTCTTTTTCAAGTTTAGCCTTTAATTTTTCGTATGCTTCATATAGATTGCCAATACCATCCTCTTGCATAGCTTTTACATATATTTGATATACACCATCTCTTTCAAAAACTCCTACAGACCCAAGTACCATTACATTCATACCATCTTTTGGCATAAAATTTAAAGTAGCTGTTGATGATTTAAACATAATGCATTTTACTAATGAATTTTCATCTTTTAAAGTAAAATACATGTGCCCTGTATAATGGTGTTTAAAATTTGATATTTCTCCTTTTACAAAAACACTATTTAAATATTCATCATCTGCTACTTTATCTTTTATATATGCATTCAATTCAGATACTGTAATAGGATTTATTTTCATTCACTTTCCTCACCTAAGTTCTTTTCCTTTACTATACTAGCTAAAATTCCATTTATAAAAACTGGTGACGAATCATCGGCATATCTTTTTGCAAGTTCTATAACCTCATTTATAGCTACTTTATAAGGTAATTTTTTATATAGCATCTCATAAATTGCAAGTTTTATCAAACTTAAATTTATCTTAGAAATTCTATTCAAGCTCCAATTTGCTTTTAAATTTTTACAAATAAGAGAATTTATTTCATCTTCATGTTCTTTAATTCCACTCTCAATATCTTTTAAATAATCTATTGTTTTTTCATCTGTAATTTCATTGTTTTCAACAAAAATATCAAAGCCATCTTCTTCTCTATTTTTTTGAACTTCAATCTCATATATTAGCTTAAAAGCTAATTCTCTCATTTGAGACCTTTGCATGACATCCCCCTAAAATTTATCTATAAATTCCTTTAATTTTATTTTAACAAAATCTTTATTCTTCTGAATATAATTACCCACAAATATGCCTACTAAAATAATTACAACGTACAATAAGTATGTGTAAAAATTTGTTAAACATAGTAAAAAAGCGATAATTCCACCTATAATTGCACCTACATAATTTGATATATTCTTTGGATCTTCAATTCTAGTTGTGTCATTTTCTTCTTCTTCGTTCATAACAATATATCTCCTTTCAATTTAATTCTCAACATTTTCTTCTGCTTTTGGCTCTTCCTCTTCTACTTTACTGTTGTCTTCTTGTTGCTTATTTGGTGCAGGTGAAGGTGATTTTTTTTGCTTTTTTACAGAAACTTTTTTTACTTGAATATTTATCTCACCTACATCAAGATCTGCTGTATTTTTCATAGCAACCTTAATCTTGTCTTGCAATTCTTTTGACACATCTTTTATCATAATATCTCTATCAACAGATATGATAAGATATACTATAAGTCCAATTTTTTTATCAAGCGTGGTTCTACTTGATTCTATAGAAGCTCCATCAACCTCGTTTACAACTCCTGTTATTATACAATCCAAACTTTCCTTGGTAAGTACAAGTTTACCACTATTATTTTCTAAAATTATCCCATCCTTTGCTAAATCTTTAGATTTAGATTGAAAAAATAGTCCTTTAAGAGAAAATAATACAAGTACAGCGCCTGTGATTACAACAGCCTTTGTAAATTCTTGCATATCTGAAAATTTTGCAAGCAATTGTGTTACATCACTCGTAGGTATTATTCCAAAAAATATAAGTGCTAAGACAACTGTCAAAGCTAATACTATAATAGAAAAAACTCTTAATACAAATTTATCTAATAATCTCATTTTTTCCTCCAAATCATCATTTGTTTATTTTTATTCTTCTTTAGGTTCTTCTTCAGTAGTAGTTTCTTCTGCTGGTTTATCTTCTTTTACTTGAACTACATGAACTCCCTGTACATGTACATTTACCTCATCTACTTTGTAGCCTGTCATGTTTTCCACGATATTTTTAACCTTTGTCTGGATTTCAAATGCTACATCTGGGATTCTAGCTCCATATTCAACTATAATGTTTACATCTATTTTAACACTGTTGTCATTTTTATCAACCTTTATTCCTCTTGATAAGTTCTTTTTTCCGCTAATAGCTTCGGTAAACCCTGCCATTTTTCCAACCATCTCATATACACCTGATACCTCTCCTACAGCAATACCCGCATATGTAGCTATTGCATCAGTAGCAATTACTAGTGTGTCTGTTTCATTTATATTAACATCTTCTACCTCTTCATTTTCAATTTCTTTTTCATCATCTATATTATTTTCACCATTTTCATCCATTTATTTGTACCAATCCCTATGAGGATCCTTTCCTAAATTTGTATTAAGTATATCATATACATATATTTTTTCAAGTAATTAGTCTTTTATTCTAACACTTTATTTTCAAGTATTTTATTACCTCTCAAATAATCAAATACGCTCATTTTCTTTGCATTTTCACCCTGCAATTCAATCACTGATACTACGCCATCACTTACTTTTATATATAGTCCTTCTTTACTATTTGCTTTTACAATCTCTCCATTTTTTAATGTATCAATATCTATACCTTCAAATTTTTCATTATACTCAGCAAATGACATAATCTGTACTTTCCATAGTTTTATTTTCTTTCCATCGTAGTTTGTGTAAGCTCCCATGAATGGATTAAGTCCACGTACAAGATTTTTTACTTCTCTTGAAGATAGTTTTTCCCAATCAATCTTTGACATTTCTTTTTCAATAAGTGGTGCGAGTGTATATTCAGAACTTTGCTTTTCTCTTACTATATTTCCATTTTCAATATCTTTAATAACTTTTACAAGTAGGTCTGCCCCAATACCTGAAAGTCTTTCCCATAGTTCTCCTGTTGTTTCATCTTCTCCTATGTCTACTTCTTTTTGCTGTATTATATCTCCAGAATCCATTCCCTCATCTAAATACATTATGCTTACACCAGTTTTTTCATCACCATTTAGTACTGCCCATTGAATTGGTGCAGGTCCTCTATACTTTGGAAGCATAGATGGATGAAGATTTATAGTACCGAATTTTGGTATTTCCAAAAATGATTTAGGTAATATTTTTCCATATGAAACTACTACTATAAGATCTGGATTTAATTCTTTTATCTCATCTTCAAATTCTATATTTTTCTTTAATTTTTCAGGTTGAAATACTGGTAAAGACTTTTCATTTGCATAAACTTTTACAGGGTTTACAAAAATCTTTTTACCCCTTCCTGCAGGTTTATCTGTATTTGTAACAACACCACATATTTCAAATCCATTATCATATATTTTCTCTAATGATTCAAGCGAAATATCAGAAGATCCCATAAACAATATCTTCAAGTAAAACTCACCTCTTTAACTATTTTTTCTACTTTCACGATTTTGTGGTTCAATTATTTCAAGTGTTCCAGGTTTTACAAGATCTGTAAATAATATACCACTTAAATGATCTATTTCGTGACATATACATTCTGCAAAAAGTCCTTTGGCTTTTAATCTTTCTCTCTTTCCTTCTAAATTTGTGTATTCAACAACTACCTCTTCTGGTCTATCTACTTTGCCATATTTATTAGGAAAGCTTAAACATCCTTCATCACATTCTTGAATTCCTTTTGTTTTAACAATTTCTGGATTTATTAATACGTATCTTTCACCATCTTCATATAAATCGATAACTACCACTTGTTTTAATATACCGAACTTGAACGGCAGAAAGACCTACTCCCTGCCATTTATGCATTGTATCAAACATATCTTGTACTAAGATTTTAATTTTTTCATCAATTACATCAACTTTTTTTGATTTTTTTCTTAAAAATTCATCTCCTTCGTATACTAAATTTCTAATCGCCATTTTCAATCCTTCAACTTTCTATAATTTTTAAGACATATTATTTGGATTTACATCCACATATATCCTTGTATATTTACTATTTTTTATACTATCATCTGTAATACCCAAATTGATAATATCAATGAGTTTATTTGTGAGATGACACTTTAGTATAATTCTCCACCTATATTTATTTTTAATCTTATCTATAGGAGCAGATATTGGTTTATATATTATGAAACTCCCATCTTCCATATTTTTTATTTTTTTGTACACAATTTCTGAAAATCTTTTTATTTCATTCAAATTTTCACCTGTAAAACTAATGAGTATTATATCGCAAAATGGGGGATATTTCAATGCTTTCCTGATGGCTATTTCCTCTTTATAAAACAAATCATAATCTTGTTTTTGACTATCTACTATAGCATAATTATCTGGATTATATGTCTGAATAATAACTCTTCCTTTTTCTTCACGCCCTGCTCTACCTGCGACTTGTACCAATGTTTGAAAAGTTCTTTCAGTACTTCTATAATCTTCTATATTTAAACTTGAATCAGCAGCTATGGCACCCACTAAAGTGACATTTGGAAAATGATGTCCCTTTACTACCATTTGTGTTCCTATAAGTATATCTATATTTTCATTTTTAAATGTATCCAAAATCTTTTCATGAGAGTTCTTTTTAGTGACCGTATCTAAATCCATACGTATAGTTGTCGCATCTTCAAATATTCTTCGTACCTCATTTTCAAGTTTTTGAGTTCCCGTACCAAAATATTTTATTTTTCTACTACCACATTCAGGACATATATTTACAGCAGTTCTCTCATATCCACAATAATGGCATTTTAATTTATTATCATGTAAGTGATATGTAAGACTTATATTGCAATTTTTACATCTAAAAACATATCCGCAATCTCTACACATAAGAAATGTAGAATATCCTCTTCTATTTAAAAATAGTATTGTCTGCTTTTTTTCTTTTAGATTTTTGGAAATTTCATTTTGAAGCTCGCTGCTTATCATAGACTTATTTCCATTTTTTAATTCATTTCTCATATCTACTATTTTTACTTTTGGAAGAGACATATTATTTGCTCTATTTTTAAGTATAAATAAATCTATTTTCTTTTCATTTGCTAAATACATAGTTCTTATATCCGGTGTAGCACTACCAAGTACAAGTGGACAATTATGGCTTTTTGCCAAAAAGCTTGCTATATCCTTTGCATCATACCTTGGTACAGAATCCGATTTATATGACATATCATGTTCTTCATCTATTATAATTAGACCTAGATTTTTCACAGGAGAAAAAATAGCAGATCTTGCTCCTATCACAATTTTCTTTTCATCATTTAAAATTTTCTGCCATTCATCAAATCTCTCACCATTTGATAGTTTACTATGAAGTACTGCAATAATTTCTCCAAACCTTGCTCTAAATCTATCTATCATTTGAGGAGTAAGTGAAATTTCAGGGACCAAACAAATGCTAGATTTTCCTTTTTTAAGTACCTCACTAATGAGTTGCATATATATTTCTGTTTTCCCTGAACCAGTAATACCATATATTAACGACTTTGAATAAGTGCCATTTTGAATATTTTTATTTATTTCATCAAAACATTTCTTTTGTTCTTCTGTAAGGACTTTTGGTTTATCTCGTTTTATTTCCTTATGTAAAAATGGATTTCTAGAAATTGTACTTTCTTTTATTTCTATGTATCCATTTTTTTCTATCGTTTTAAAAACTGACTTACTCACACCTGTAAGTATTTCCAAATCATTTATAAAAATTCCATCATTAGATTCTAAGCATCGTAGTACCTTCTTGTGTTTTTCACTTTTCACGTACTCATCAATGCCTTTTTTCAAGAAAATAAATTTTCCCTTTTTTTCTTTGACTCTTTTATCTTCACTTTTTGAAGAAGTTCCTGGTTGAAGCATAAGTCTCATGCAATCAGAAATATTGCAAAAATACTTCCTTGCCATGAGTTTAGCAAGATTTATTCTATCATCACTAAGTATATCAGTGCTTTCTACTCTCGCTATTTCTTTCAAATCTTTAGTATATGCAGATTCTTTTTTTAGATTAACCACAAATCCATCTTCAATTTTTGATCCCATTCCAAAGGGCACGTAAACTCTAGCCCCAATTTTTATCTTTTTTTCCATATCTTTTGGGACTACATAATCAAATATTTTGTTTAAAGACTTTACGTTTGTGTTTATAATTACTTCTGCGTACATACTTTTTTCCTATCAAATAAAAATAAGAGACGATTTAATGAGTATCATCCTTTGCAGATTATATATCGTCCCCTTTTTGTTATCATCTTATATATTAATGTCTGATTTGCTTTCTTCTTCAATTATTTTTTGTATAATATTTACAGCTTTCTCTAAATCATTATTTTTAAGCACATAATCATACAAACCTATTTTTGATTCTTCATAATCAAATCTATTTAGTCTCAATATGATTTCGCCTTCAGAAGGTTTATCTACTCTGTTTTCCAAACGACTTCTTAGTTCTTCCTTTGGAACTCTTAGAAAAATAGTAACAATTTTTATATCTTTTAATGTGTTTTTTAATGACTCTGTGCCATTTACATCTATATCTTTTATTACTATCCCAGTTTTCGCTTTTTCATTTAAAAACTCTTTTGATGTTCCATAATAATGATTGTGATGTATATCGTATTCGTATATTTCTTCATTTCTTATTTTTTCTTCAAATTCTTCTTTAGTAATGAATACATATGTCTCTCCAACTACATCTCCTTCTCTAGGTGCCCTAGTTGTATATGAAGGAATAGATGTAACATTTGGCATTCTTTTCATAATTTCTCTTTTTATTGTATCTTTCCCAGCGCCAGCAACTCCAGATAAAATAACTAACATAAAAATTACCTCTTAAAATTATAAAATATTTCTTTTTTCGTTTTTAAATTCTTCCTTAGCCTTTTCTTCATCTTCGTATTCATCATTTATTTTTTTTACTTTTCCTTCTACTATCTCATCTGCTGCAAGAGTAACAGGAGATGTATCCTTTTCTTTTGTAAGTACAGGAGATCCATCTGCAATTTGTCTAGCTCTTTTTGAAGTCATAATGACAAGTGCATATCTATTGTCTCCTACTTCCTCTAATAAATCATGAACTGTTGGTTTTACTAACATTTTATTTTTCCTCCTTATATAACACATTTGATTCCACTCTTCCGGCTATTGTTTCTGGTTGGATAGCTGATAAAACAACATGTCCCGAATCCATTATGATAACTGCTCTCGTTTTTCTTCCATATGTTGCATCAATAGCGGTCTTAGCTTCTTTTGCATCTTGTACAATTCTTTTGATAGGTGCTGAATCTGGACTTACTATAGAAACTATTCTTTCTGCCAAAACTATATTTCCAAATCCGACATTAACTAATTTCATATTTTCACTTCCTATTCTATATTTTGAATTTGTTCTCTTATGTTCTCTATTTCTGTCTTTATATCTATAACATTTTTTGTAATCATTAAATTATTTGCCTTTGAACCTATAGTATTAGTTTCTCTGTTCATTTCTTGTATCAAGAAATCAATTTTCTTTCCAATTGGAGAATCTTCTTTAAGAAGACTAAGCATTTGATTTATATGGCTATTTAATCTTGTAAGTTCTTCTTCTATTGAAACCTTATCAGAATAAATAACAATTTCTTGCATAACCCTATTTTGATCTATAGTACTTGGATCAATATATTCCTCTAACTTTGACTTCAACTTCTCAATATATTCATCTACTACTGTTTGTGAATACTTTGTAATTTCACATACATTACCCTTTATATGTTCTACTCTTTCTTCTATATCTTGTACAAGTTTTGCCCCTTCTGTTTCTCTCATATCAACAAATTTTTTTAGGGCATCTTCTACAGCGACCATAAGTTCACTAACAAGTAGAGATTCTTCCTCTTCATCTTCTATTTTTAATATCTCAGGAAATTTTGAAACATCAAGAGCTGTAAGAGGATTATTCAAACCTGTCTCAAGCGAAAGCTTATCCATCTCTTCTAAATATTTTTTTGCAAGTTCTCTATTTATTCTAACAGAAATGCCTTTGCTTCCATAATTTTCATAAGAAACTTGTACATCTATTTTTCCTCTACTTATATATTCTGAAACCTTTTTTCTTATATCATTTTCAGCCATGCTAAAAAATCTTGGAAGTCTTACAGAAATATCTGTATATTTATGATTTACAGATTTTATATCTACTACATAATTTCTTCCTTCACACTCATATTTTCCACGGCCAAAGCCTGTCATACTTCTAATCATTTCTTTTACTTTCCTTTATTCTATTTTCCTTCTTAAGTTTTTGTTCTTTCTCAATAAGCTTTTTTATTTCCTTTTCGTGCTCCTGTTTTTTTCTATATGTCTTTTCACTTTTTTCATCTATATAACTCTCTTTTTCATCAAATTCTAAAATCTCTTTCACATCACTCATATTGTCACTTACATACTTTATTTGTTTTCCTTTATATAAAAGGGCAGATTTTAAAATGTAGTAAAGAGCATATAAAGTAGGAAGCAATATAAATACAGTTCTTACAGCTTTATTGGTATATAAAAATATAAATGGCACATAAAGTGTAAGTATACCTGATATAAGACATTCAATTCCATAAACCATTACTATTCTATCATCTTTTCTATATGCTATTTCAAAAAGAGCAACTGTAATAAAAATCATAACTAGTGCAAAATACTTTAATACACCTTCAAAAGATGGTCCGTCAAGTCTAAAGAAAAGAATATCTATAATCAAAAAATAAAATGACAATATAACCGCAACAATCAAATTTTGAAAAATTTCATTTCCCAAATATTTTTTAAATGATCTTGGTACCTTTGACCTTTTGTCTATTTCTTTTCCTAATTCTTCTATTTTTTCTACTTTATCCAATTAAAACTCTCCACTAATTACTTTTGTTTTTCAAGTTCATACATAATAACAGAAATCATTTGAAGTGGTGCAGTCTCTGTCCTAAGTATCCTACTTCCAAGTGAAACAATTTTAGCCCCAAATTTTTCTAATATCTCCACTTCGCTTTCTTCAAGCCCACCTTCTGGTCCAACTATAATTGCTATTTTGTAATCTTCTTTATTTTTTATTTTTAAAAGCTCTTCTTTTATATAATGTACTTTTTCATTTTCATAAGCAAGTAAAACTGTATCATAACCATCTAAACATTTTTCAAAATCATTAATATCAATAATGCTTCTTACTTCAGGAATAATATCTCTAAGTGATTGTTTTGCTGCCACTTCAGAAATCTTTTGCCATCTTTCTATCTTCTTTTTTTCATCTTTCTTATCAATCTTAACAATGCATCTTTTTAATCTAACTGGTGTAAATGAGTGTGCCCCAAGTTCTGTGCCTTTTTGTATAATATGCTCCATCTTATCAGCCTTAGGAATACCTTGATAAACATCTATTATAACATTTGATTCTGCCTTATTATCTACCTCTTCCATGATATCACATATAACGCCATTACTGCTCATTTCTTTGATTTTTGAAAGAAAATTTCTAGAATCTTCTTTATTGCAAATGGTAATCATATCTCCAATACTATATCTTAAAACATTTTTAATATGATTTACATCTTCACCAGTAATTGTGATTTTACCATTTTCTTTATCTATATTTTCAGAATTTACAAAAAATTTACTCAACACAAAAAACTTCCTTCTCCACTAATTGTAGATTATAACACATATTTACCAATAAATAAAGTTTTTTTAATAAAAAAGGTAGCAAGTAAATACTTGCTACCCTACATTTTAGTTTTCTTTTTTTCTTTTATAAACTACAAATTCATATTCAAGGTCATTATACTCATCTAAAATTCCATCTTCTCTTTCAACAACTTCCCATGTATCCTCACTTATTCTTGGAAAGAATGTATCTCCTTCATACTCTTCATTTATTTCAGTGACATACATTTTATTTACATATGGCATAAGAAGTCTATAAATCATAGCACCTCCTATGACAAAATTTTCATTTTCATCATCTATGTACTGTTTTATCTCTAGCATAGAATGTACAACTTCAACATTTTCATCATCTACTACAAAATCAGGATTGTTAGTAAACACCACACTTTTTCTGTCAGGAAGCACCCTTCCAATTGATTCAAATGTTTTTCTTCCCATTATTACTACATGATTAGTTGTAATTTCGTTAAATTTTTTTCTGTCAGCTGGTAAATACCATAATAGTTGATTATCTTTTCCTATAATATTATTTTTTGATTTTGCTACAACTATACTTAACATTTCTATACCTCATCATTTGTATTATTCTTTGTTATTTTTAGAAAATTTCTTTAATTTTTCATATACAAGATAGTTTATAGTACCAAGTGGGAACTTGCCATCTTTATCTTTTTTACCAGCAGGTACTCCTGTAAGTATTTCTATACCTTCATCAATAGTTGAAATTGCATATATATGAAATTTGCCTTTCTTAACATTCTCAACTATCTCATCATTTAAACATAAGTTTCTAACATTTTGTTTAGGTATTATAACTCCTTGATCACCACTTAGTCCCTTAAGCTTACATACTTGATAAAATCCTTCAATTTTTTCATTTACACCACCTATAGGTTGAATAAATCCTTTTTGATTTACAGAACCAGTAACTGCTATAGCTTGATTGATAGGAATCTCTGATAAACTTGAAAGAATAGAATATAACTCTGTACTCGATGCACTATCTCCATCAACACCGCCATATAGCTGTTCAAAGCATATATTTGCTGTAAGAGAAAGTGGCATATCTTGTGCAAATTGATTTCCTAAAAATCCTGTCAAAATGTATACACCTTTTGAATGAGAAGGTCCAGACATTTCAATTTCTCTTTCAATATTTATAATTCCATTTTTGCCCATATATGTACTTGCTGTGATTCTTGAAGGTTTTCCAAACGAATAATCTCCAATAGTAATCACTGTAAGTCCATTTATTTGACCTACTTCATATCCTTCTGTATCTATAAGTAATGAATCTTCCATGATCATTTGGACATAACGTGTATCATATTTTTTAATTCTATCTACTCTTTCATCAAGAGCCTTCTTTATGTATTCTTTAGTAATAACTTTTTGCTTTGCTTTCTTCGCAAGTACTGACGACTCTCCAACAATTTCTCCAATTTCACTAAATTGTGTTGAAAGCTTTTCTTTGTCTCCAGCCATCTTGGAAGTAATCTCGACAAGCTTAGCCATTGCTTCATTATCAAGTGAAAGCAATTCTTCTTTCTCACAGAAATTCTTTACAAAATTACACAATTTTTTTATGTTGTCATTAGTTCTTGGAGCATCTTCTTCAAACTCTACTTTTATCTTAAATAGTTTTCTAAAATCTTCATCCATTGATAAAAGAGTATAGTATATATCTGAATTTCCTATAAGTAAAACTTTTAAATCTAGTGGTATTGGCTCAGGCTTAAGTGAAATAAGAAGTAAAGTAGCTCTCTGCTCTTGTGCATTTTCGATTGCAAGCTCTTTTACTTTAAGTGCTTTTTTCAAATACTCATAGCAAATTGGATTAGCTAATAAGTCTTTTGCTTGAAAAAGAATATACCCACCATTTGCTTTATGTAAAAGACCTGGTTTTATCATCATAAAATCTGTTTTCAATGTTCCATATTGATTTTCATACTCTGAACCACCAAAAATATTGAAATATGAATAATTAGTATCCATTACAACAGGTGCACCCTCAAGATTGCTATTATCTACAAATAAATTGACTCTATAATTTAGCCATGGTTCTTTTAAATCTGGTCTTGGCATACCAAGCATCATGGCATTTTGTGCACTCCTAGGATCATCTTGTGACAAGAAGTATGGTAAATTCTTTAAAATGTCCTTCTTTATATTTTCGAAATATGCAACTACCTTTTTATTTCTTTTATAGTTCATTTTTATAGAATTGATATGTACACTTATAGTCATAAGAGCTATATTTGATTGCCAATCATCAATTTTCTTTTCTGCTTCTTTTTCGATAGCTTTTATTTCAGCAAGAGCTTGAAATATCTGTTCTTGAACAAGTTCTGATCTTTCTTCAAACTCTTTCTTTATATTCTCATCAAGTTCATCAAATTCTGCCTCTCCTATAGTCTTCCCATCCAAAACAGGCATCATGTATACACCATTTTCAGTAGAACGCACTTGAAATCCTTGAATCATTGTCTTTTTATTAAGTTTAGCTAATAGCTGCTCTCTTTTTTCTTCGAAGTCTTGTTTTATTATTTGCTTTTGTTTTTCATAGTCATCATTATTGAATGTCTTCTTTAAATCTCTTCTGACATCTTTGACAAATTGCTCCATATTCTGTTTGAAAATCTTTCCTTGACCTGCTGGAAAAGGTACTGCTATAGGCTCATTTGGATTATCGAAGTTGTATATATACACCCAATCATTTGGTACTTTCTCTTTTGCTGCCTTTTTTTCTAGGAATTTTTTTGTATACATTGTCTTTCCAACACCTGATGGTCCCTCTAGATACAAATTATATCCCTTTATATCAATATCTGTTCCAAACTTTAGAGCTTTTATTCCTCTTTCTTGACCATAAATTATGTCTCTTTCTACATTCTCTTCTGTTTCTTTCTCTTCCATATTGAATAAACTAGGACTACATATATTTCGTAGTTCTTTTGCCGTCAATTCATTTCTTTTTTTCATTTGTATTCCTCCGAATAAAATCTACTTAAATTTTATATCAAAGATTATAAAATATCAATAAAAATTTAAAAGGTATTATTAAAAAATACCTTTTAAATTTTTCTACTCATTATAACTGCATCATACCTATTTTCATAATATTTTTTTCTTCGTCCATCTTCTTCAAATCCATTTTTTCTGTACAAATTTATAGCTACTTCATTTGTCTCATTTACTTCCAAACTAATAATTCTTTGGAAAACATCCTCTTTTTGATTGTATATATCTTTTATTTCATTTATTAGAAACTTAAGTAAAAAATCTCCATATCCTTTTCCTCTACAGTCTTTTCTTATAACTATATTTGTAATCTCCATGTCTTGCGCCGTATCTATAAAACCACCAAATCCTAAAATATCCTTGTCTTCCTTTAAAACATAATATTTTGAATACGGATTTTCAAGTTCACCTTTTAGAATATTTTGATTCCAAAAATCATCATATTTTGTCTGTAAATCATCTTTTATATGTAAATAATCTTCAAAAGACATCTCTTTTATTAACTTACTTTCCATGTCTATGCTTTAATTCCTTCTTTTATCTCTTTTTGCCTTTCTGCTTGAGATTTTCTAAGATATATTGGACAAATTGTATCTGCATCTTTTAAATCATTATTTTTGTATTTTTCAAATCCTATTTTTCCAATATTTGAAGCTTTTTGCTCACTATCATCTACAATCTTTACATCACTTAAAACAGACCTTATTTTTTCACTATATAAAGTCGCTCCATCGCCCACTACTACAACATTTTTATAGTTCTTAATACGTTCTATAGCACCATCTATATCACTTGCAAAAATATTTTCTTTTGCACTTTTTTCTTCATCAAAAATGCCACAATATACTTGTCCATTTTTTGCATCAATGATTGGAACTATGGTGTACTTCTCACTATCATCTGGATTATAGTTTTTGGCTAAAACTTCTAAAGATGTAACAGATGCAACTTTGATATTTAATATCTCTGCTATAGCTTTCACAGCTGCAACTCCTATACGAATGCCAGTAAATGATCCAGGTCCCACACAAATAGATATTAGCTCAACTTCGTTTATACTTAAATTGCACTCATTAAGCAGTGCATCTAGAAGTGGCATCAAATTTTCTGAATGAGTCTTTTCATCCGATATTTTTTTTTCAGCAATTACATTATCATCCTCTAATAAAGCAACTGAACATACCTTACTAGATGTATCTATACATAAATTTTTCATTTATTTTTTCCTTCTATATCTATTATCCTTGTATTTTCATTTTTGTCATCACGAGAAAAACTCACTTGAATATAAGTATCTGGAAGTATGCTTGCAATTTTTTCTCCCCATTCTATGATTGAAACACCTTTCTCAAAGTATTCATCGCCACCAATTGCATAGAATTCATCTTCATCTTCAATCCTGTATACGTCAAAATGATATATCTTCATCTTATCTGTATCATATTCATTTACAATAGTAAATGTAGGGCTTGAAATTTCGTTTTCAAGTCCAAAATATGAAAGTATACCCTCTGTGAATTTTGTTTTTCCAGAGCCAAGATCTCCACTAAGTACTAATATCATCCCTTTTTCAAGTTTAGATGCAATTTCTTTTCCTAATTTTTTTGTATCTTCTTCAGAATTTGAAATATATCTCATAATCTTTCCTATCTATATTTATTCTATATCATCAAGTTCAAAATCATTTTCAGTTTCTTCACCATTTTTGTCTGTCCATTTTACTCTATATTTGTCATCTACAATATCTACTATAAATCCATATGAATCATGTGGTTTTATCCTTACGAAATCCCCAATTTGAAAGCCTTCATCATCTCTGCTTGTAAACAATCCCATTTTTCTTCTCCTTTTAATACTTTACATTTTTTAGCTCAAATTCTTTGTAATTTGGCATATATTTTTCTATGTATTTATAAAAAAACTTTGTATGCTTTTTATACTTTAGGTGACAAAATTCATGCAAAATAATGTACTCAACTGTCTTTCTATCATATTTAAAAATCCTTGGATTTATTAATATTTTTTTGTCTTCTGTGCATTTTGCTATGCAATCATTCATGTATACTACTTGATAGTCTTCAGGAGCAAATCCTAATAGCACGCGTGTCTTTTCCATATAGTTTTCTAGCTCATTTTCTGCTATCTTCATGTATAATTTATCTAGTATCAAGTCTGTAAGATTTTCTTTATCCATATTTTTATATTTTTTTGGCATACTTACTTTAAGCTCGCTGCCAGATAAATCGCAATCTATAACTTTAACATTCTTGAATATAATTTTTAAATCATAAATAACACCTAATATTTGTACAGGTCTTAGACTAATTTCTTGCTCTTTTGATAAATTATATTCCTTTATTTTTTTCAAAATCCATTCTTTTTTGCATTCAATATTTTTTCTAATAATTGAATTTGTATAATACCAAGGTGCTTCAATGACAACTTCACCATTTTGAACTGAAATATAAAAATCTTTATCTTTTGTTTTACTAACACTGTATAAAATAACATCATTTTTCATAATCTAATACCTCCCAAATGCTTATTTAATATGTACTATTGAAAATACATCTTGAAATTATGTCTGAACTTTTGTTTGGTATTATTTTATTACTCAATTATTTTTTTGTCAATAATTTTTCGAAAAAATGTTCGCGTTTTTTTTTTAGAACAAAAGGGGACATTATGTATTACTGAATAACTTTAATTTATGTCAAATGTCCCCGTTTTTTCTCTGCATAACTTATCCGTACCTCACATTCGTTCGAACGGCTAAGAAATGTTCGCCGCGCCAAATTTACGAAGTAAATTTGTGTGCAAATTTAAGCCGAAGGCTTTATTATATAGGAAATGCAAAGCGTTTCCTATATAATTATCCTTCAATCAATCTAATATATTTATTAGCAAATTCAGCAAGTTCAGGAATTTTTCCTTCCCACTTTTTCATTATTTTGTTTGCAACTCTATATGCCATATCATAGTCATCTTTTGTAATATCGTTTGTATCAAGTGCTTCCTTTAGCTCATCTTCATCAAGAAGTTCTATTTCTCCATCTGGAGTAATTACAACATCTAAATACAAATCATCTATGTACGGAATACCTTCTTCAGTAAGTCCATTATCTTTCGTGACATCAAAATACCATTCTCTTACTTTATTCTTATCAGTAAGAGCTATACTTAATGCCCA
Organism: uncultured Lachnospiraceae bacterium; assembly: GCA_964470175.1. Taxonomy (GTDB): domain Bacteria; phylum Bacillota; class Clostridia; order TANB77; family CAG-508; genus Scatovivens. The sequence continues at coordinate 32,193 of CAYYBL010000010.1, forward strand.
AGTCTTATCATCTTTTGGAAAAAACTGAAGCCATTTATAACCACTATCAATTAAAAGATACTCTTCACCCTTTCTTTCTACAAAAAGCTTTTCTTTTACTTTTTTGCAATACAAAATACCAGCATTTCCCTTAAAGTCATCATTATCAAAATATTTGTTTACATATTCTTTTTCCTCAGCTCTTTTCCAGTTTGGGTAATCCGCATACTTCCTTTTCATAATAATTTCCTTTTCTATTTTTTGAATTTCTATTTAAATTTTTATGCAAGTATTATATAATATAAATCACTGATAGACAAGTAATTGTGCTTAAATCGTATTTTAAGAAAGGAGATAAATATTTAAAAATGAAAAATGTTTTGAAAGAAATAACAACAAAATCAATTATTATCTCAATTGTAGTCATTATATTTTCAGCTGTACTTATAGCTAATCCTGTCGGAGTAATGCATACAGCACTTATTATTCTTGGAATTGCTTCTATCGCAATTGGAGTTTTATCTTTAGTAAGATACTCTAAGACTCCACAAGAATTAAAATTGTTTAATACAGATTTATTATTTGGAGTAGTTGCACTCGCTATTGGATTTGTATTTTTGGTAATGCCAGATAAGGTTATTCAACTTATATTTATAGTTGCTGGTATATGGATTATTTTTGAAGGAGTTTCAAGACTTCAACTTGCACTTAACCTAAAAGGCAGATTTTCTAAAGGTTGGATGTTTATTCTTGTTGCAGTACTTGAAATTATAGCAGGTATTTTTGTATTATGTCATCCAAAACTTACAGCAGCAAGTTTGATACAAACAAGCGGTATCGTACTTCTTATAGTTGAAATTGTAAATATTATACAGGCTGTGATATTAAATGTAAAACTTGCAGAATTTGATGATGTAACCGAAGAAAATGAAAAACCAAATACTGCAGCTGAAGAAAAAAACGAAGTTAAAATTGAAGTAGAACCTGAAAAACCAGAAATCAAAGTTGAGGAAGAACCTGCAGAAACACATGAAGTAAAGATTGAAGTTGAACCTGAAGAATCAGAAAAACCTGAAGAAGAAAAACCAGAAGATGATGATGGAGATGAGAAAAAATAGAATTTTAAACTATTTTTGATACCAAGAGAGCAAATGAATTGCTCTCTTTTTTTTTATAGGAAAATGGTTTGCATTACCTATCATACCATTTATTATCTTGCTAGTTACCATAATATTTGATATAATATACTATAGTGGGGGTTTTTTAATGGTCTTTAGATATAGTAGTATATTAGAAAAAGTAAATCCAAATTGGACTGTAAAAGAAAAAGCTAAATTCGTATATGAAAGCATTTGTAAAGTATCAACTTACGATGAAAGATTTGAATATGGCAGAAACCCAGATAGACTAAGAAAAATATATAATAGAAACATAGATGTTGATAAAGAAGAAGATACAAGAATTGTCTGCAATTCTGTTCATAAGGTATATAAAGAACTCTTAAATAGACTCGGAATAAGAGCTGAACTAATAGAAAGGCCTAATACTGATGAAAAAAGACCTGATGATATAAAAAATGTTGCTTTAGTTTTTTATGATGAGGAAGGAAAAAAATATTATACCAATATTACTGGAGATTTAGAAAATTGCAGATATGGCATGCGAACAGAATATTTTGGCATCAATAAGCATCTTTTTAAAGATGCTCAAGATGTAAGCGTTATATCCACAGAAGAAAATGAAGAGATAGATGCTACTATTGGATATGTTAAGGAAAGAAGATATTCAAATGTTTTATTTGATCTATTAGTTGATGAAGTTAAAAATACAAACAATTTCAAAAACTTTTTAATTACTCAAGGTTTTAAAGATGTTAAATCTTTAAACAGAGATCAAATAATGTCACTAAAAATGCATTTCTTATCGTTACTTATTAAATATAGAGAAAAAAATGCAGGTCCATCTGAAATAAAAGCATTTTATAAAAGACTATTTAATACTGCTACTTTTGATAAATTTGAAACAAAAAAAATTAAGGCATATCAATTCTCAAGAGAATCTGAAGATGATGAAGATTCTATGGAAGTAATGCAAATTATTGAGCTAAATATGGATGAAGGTCCTATATATTATATCTTTTCAAAAGAGGAAGATACCTATGTGCTTATTCCAAACCAAGATTTGATTCAAAGAAAAAGGGGCTTTGTTGAAAAATTTGGAAGAAAAATGGCAATTGAAAAAACTGATGAAAGAGAATTATAAAAAGATCCACTTGATTTTGTTTACATAATATAGTATAATTTAAATTGTATTAATTGAAAGGAGAATAGATTTTATATCCTATCAAACATCATATAAAATCTAAAAGAAAAGTATAAAAATGAGAGATTTTGTAAAAAATAATATCGTTTTTATACTAATGATAATAGTTATTTTCTGTGTTTCTACACAGCTAAATGCAAATGAGAGTACTAAGGAAATAAAAGAAATAAGAATATTGAGTGATTCAGTCGATATTGCAAAAGATCCAAACCACACAATCAATTTCAAAACTAAAACAAATCCAAACGTTGCACCTGGAAGAATCGCACCTGGTTCAACAATGTACACAACATTAGAAGTTGATTTTAACCAAAATAAAAAACCATTTGACATAAAAATTGACATAGACAAAAATTCTCTAAGCAATTTTGATGAAAATGATTTTATATTTAATATAACTATAGATGGCGAAGATTACAACTTAGGAAGTAAAAAAGAATTAAGCAAAGAATATGTGGAAAGCCTAATAGAAAAATCCAAAAATCTTGAAATATATATTGAACTTACGTGGAAACCAGAAAGTAGTATCACTCCAAGTATGCTTGCTAATCCACTATTAGATTTTCCTATACAAATACATGTTGAAGAACATATTTAGTCAGTAACTACCCCGTTTTCTTTTCTTCTATGTGTAAAGAATTCTTTCTTTCCTTTTACCTTTATAGGATAAACTTCATACTTTATTTTAAATATTTTAAAATCCTCGACTTCATTTTTATCAAGGCAATCAAGATATACATCAAGTTCATCAAGAGTATTACATGCTGCAATTATTGCAGGATGTAAGTACTTTTTTCCAAACATCTCAATTGACATTTCAAGGGCTTCTATCAAAGAGTAGCCCTCTTTTTTTGTCAAAAGCTTGATCGTTTCTTTTACTCTAGACATATAACTATCTTTAAAATCAGATAATGGTCTTACATAATTTGCTTCAATTACATCTTCAAAGCTTTTATATTTATCTTTTCCTAAATTATATATTGCTTCAATTTCATCTCCTGAATATGGAAAAAACACTTTTCCTTGGATTTCTGAAATAAGAAGCGTATCATTATCTTCAATAATTGGAATAATATCTTCACCTACTGACTCAAATACTATAATGTCGTCATTCTCAATTTGAGAATTTACCTCTTCTGAAACTTTGCTATTAAGATTTGGCAATATATTTTCCATGTAGTTTAATAATAAATCTTCTTCTTCATTAATACTTTTTTTTCTTTTTGAACTAATATTAAAGAATACATTGTTATATCTTTTAATAATACGATTTTGAATTCTATTACTATAATCTGTACTATCTTTTAATTCCTTCAAAATTTCAAGTGCTTGATTAGCCTTTTCAAGCTGTTTTTCAATATTTGAAGTAAAACTTTTTGTATTACTAATAAAATCATCTATAGAAGATCTATCTCCATTTACTTCAATGGCATATGCTTGTTCCAAGCAATTCAAAAACAACCTTACTTTTTTTGAAAGGTCTTCTTTTAGATTTAATATATATTTTTCTTCTTCTTCATATGTTTGACTTTTATTTTCTTTCCAATTTGATGCTTTTATCATATGGTTTCCCCTTTGCTTTTGTATTTTGGAAAATTAAATCTTTTTCTTGCTACTTCTCTAACTATAGCTCTATCTTTTCTCGTATTTGAATTTGACCAAAGCAATAATACTATAATCATAAAAATAATAATTCCAGCTGTTGTAAAAATTTTCATAATCCATGCTCCAACTGCATTTACCTTAAAAAAGACCTTACCTACTACTCTATCACTTGGAATTAACGAAATATCATTGCTGCTATTATTATCTCCTTTTGTTTCAAATGCTTTCACACCATCTTCGTCAACAATATTTACTATTCTATGTGTAATTGTTTGTGATGCTCCTTCTTCTTCAAATGTAATTATATCTCCTACTGAAAGTTCGTTTTCATTTGAAACTTTCTTTACGAATATAAGATCACCTACATTTAAATTTGGTTCCATACTTCCTGTCAAAACAACAAGTGGCTTATATCCAAATAAAGTAATATTATTATTTTTGCATATAAATTCTTGATAATAAACATATATACATGCAATTAGTATAAGTAATAAAAATGGTATAGAAATAATCGTAATTATGTCATTAATTTTCTTTTTTTTATTATTCCTTTCTTTAATCATTTCATTTGTATAAATCATCAATATCCTCTTTGCAAATATAATAATCTAATCATTGGTATCAACTATGCTTTCATTTAAAACTACATAAATATATAGTCTTAAATGGAAGCATAATAAGCTTCCATTTAAATAATCTATGCAATATGTTGTTTTGCTGTACCTGTAACTTGCATTGTAAGTGTTGGTGGTGTTACACCTGCAGTAGTATCTGATGTAATTCTTGCAGCTGCATCAGAATTTGTCCATTTGATATAAACTCTTACGGTTACTGACTCTGTAGAACTTAATGCAGCATTTTGAGATGCAAGTTCAATTGTTCCTACATATTTTCCGCTAGAATCAGCTGTTAAGTCAGTTTCTGTACTACCATCTACTGTACAAACCCTATCTACAGCAATTCCATCAGGAACTGTTCCTGTTGAAGAAGTAATGGTTCCTAATGTAAATTCATAATCAACTGCAACTTCTGATCCTGTTGGATCAATTACAAAATCAGCATATAAACTACCATCTGGAGCTATCTTTCCATCAACAATATATTGATTAGCAACTTCGTTAAATGTAACTGCAAATGAACTATTTTGAGTAATATCAACTGTATTAATCTTAACAGCCCATTTTGCAACTTGTACTACTCCAGCTCCTGAACCAGTACTTGCATATCTTGCATATGTTCCTGCTATAAAAAACAATGCAATTACAAGAATAATCAATGCAATGATTACATCTCTTACTTTACTTTTTCTCATATTTTAAGTCCTCCTTTGTATTTTCTACTTAAGTAGTAGATATATATAATCTTAATAGTTTCCCTTAGATAAACTATTAAATATTAAAAACTAATTATTCACAGTTTCCACTGACATCTATTTTCTTATACTTTCTGCATTCTTCCATATCATCAAGTACAGCTGCAATCATATAAGCTGTCGTGCCAATAATGATTATAAAAAGAATGGTTACAACTAAGCCAATAATGGTTTGTAAAAAGAAAAGATATGCTCCTACTTTAGGAATAATCTTTATCAGTATTCCTTCAATATTTTCACTTTTTGCATAACGAGTATCATCTGTCTCATTAGCTAAAGTTTGAAAAGTAAAAACTCTCGTATCTTCTGATTCTTTTATTGAAGTGATTTGATGAACAGTTATAAGATTAAATTTATTTCTGAAGGCTACTATATCTCCTCTTTTTAGCTCATCCGGATTTACATTCTTTGTAAAGATCCAATCCCCATAACCTACACTTTCATCCATAAATTCATCCATTATAAAAAATGTCTTAAATCCAAGTACATCAGGTATTTTATCTGGATACCTTATTCCTTTATAAATTATCACGCACGAAATTATAACTATAGGTATGATTATTAAAATCACTACAAAAAGCCACAAAAAATCAAAAATCTTCGTAAGAATATTTCTATCTTTTACTTTTTCTTTTCTAACTTCGTTCATATTATAATCTCCCAAGTGTCATTGTTATAATAACATAAATATTATTTTTATTCTATTACTATACCCATTTGATATGTAAAAGATATGCTATTGTAACAAGAAATAAACAAACTTTAAAATGATGTAAAAAAGAGTGCACATATGCACTCTTTTGAGATTAATTCCTAAATTACAACATACTTAATTAATTAAAATAATTATTTACATCGTATGCTACGCCATTTTCATCAACTGCAATCGTTGTCATTGCTCCTCCCATTCTTTCTCCATTATCAACATCTGCAACAGAACAAGCATACAATTGAACAATGTTTTTTAATCCATTAACGGTTTTTAAAGATATATTATTTTTAACAACGTTTTCAAATGTTTCATATTTGATAATGCCATCATTTGTTAAAAACAACACTTTAGATTCATTCCAAAAATCTTGTCCAAAAGCTCCACATCCAACAAATTTAATATTAGATACATTTTTTAAATCAACATAATTTGAAAAGCTACCATTATTATTTTTAGTATATCCCATTTTTTCTAATTCATCTTTTTTAGCTAGCCAGTCCACTTTATCTAAATCTAAAGCCATAGATACATTTCCATCTACATTTTTAAATGCTACATAATTGATATTACTAACTAAACTTGACAATTCCTCATATTGTACACCATCTTTTTTTAGATTAGACATATCGATTGTTGTTATATCTCCATTCCATTTTTGATTAGAGCTTGTATTCTTAGATATACCATTTCCTGATGTTTCCGAAGTTTCTGATGTTTTAGAATCATCATTTATTATTTCTGATATAGCATCCATCTTTCCTTGTAAATCACTTACAGTTCCATCTAAGCTACTTAGTTGTGTTTGAAGCTCATTAGCTCTCTGAGTTTGTGCTACTTTATCTTTATTAAGCTTATAAATGATACATCCCATTACTGCTATTATAATTATAGCTATTAGTAATAAAAGCGTTGACACACTAATTTTTCCTTCCATAATTTTACCTCTCCTTTTTTAATAAAATAAACTATGTAATATATATTTTATCAATTACGATATTTTTTTACAAGGATATCTAAAAATAAAAAAAGAGTGCATTGAAACACTCTTTTTGGAGCAGATGATGCGGTCCCCTTCCGGGCCGCGTCGCAAAAGTGTCCACAGGACACTTTTCCCTCGTTTCGTGTTGGCTCCAGTCCAACACAAAACTTCGGTACGCTCCTTTTCGACTCCCATCGTTTATGAAAAATTAAGAGTGCGTAACCGCACTCTTTTTGGAGCAGATGATGGGAGTCGAACCCACCTCGTAGCCTTGGGAAG
>CAYYBL010000011.1:0-33276 GCA_964470175.1 uncultured Lachnospiraceae bacterium
GAAATAAGTTCAATGGGATATTGCTTCTTGGGGACAGCTATAATGTTTGGAATATTATCATATGTAGCTAAAAATACTAATAAAGATCTTACGAAACTAGGTCAAATGCTACCTACCTTTTTACTTGTAGGAATTGTATTAAGTATAGTAAATATTTTTGTAGGAAGTTCAATATTGGATATTGCTCTTAATTGGGCGATGCTTGCAATATTTATGGGACTTACAGTTTGGGATATTAAAAAAATATCTATGTTACAAGCTGAAGGTATATGCGAAGATGAAAAGTTATACATATATGGAGCTATGGAATTATATTTAGATTTTATAAATATGTTTTTGAGATTATTGAGGCTATTTGGAAGAAGGAGAAATTAAGCGTAGATGGAAAACAATTTGAAGGATAAATATTTAAAACTATTAAAATCAGTTCAAAGAGAAGGAATGGATAAACTAATAAGTTTCATAGAAAAGTCAGATTTTTTTAAAGCACCTGCAAGTACAAGATTTCACGGAAGCTATGAAGGTGGACTTCTTGAGCATAGTTTAAAAGTCTATGAAATTTTAAAGCATAAAGTTGAAAATAGCATTATGGACATACAAATATCTAATGATAGTATTATATTGATTGCATTACTTCATGATATTTGCAAAGTAAATTTTTATAAAGTTGACTATAGAAATGCTAAAAATGAATTTGGTGAGTGGGAAAAAGTACCTTATTACACGGTAGAAGATACTATACCATATGGTCATGGAGAGAAGAGTGTAATGATGATTACAGAATATATAAAGCTTACCGTTGAAGAAAAATATTGTATAAGATGGCACATGGGATATACTGAGCCAAAAGAATTATACAATACTATAGGTGAGGCTTACAAAAAATATCCGCTTGCACTTCTTACTCATGAAGCTGATTTGGAAGCAACATATTTTTATAATACATAGAAGGAGAAAATTATGATTACTATTTATGATTTATTGGAAATTGATGAGGATGCGTTAGATGATGAGATTGAAAGAGCATATAGAAAGCTTATTTTAGAATATAGACAAGACCCTTCATTTTCTGCGGAAAAAAATGAAGAAAATGAAATGATTACTAATAAATTAAAAATCGCATACGAAATACTTTCAGATAAGGAAAAACGTAAAAAATATGACAATGACTTGGCTAAAAAAAGAGCAGAAGATCTTCTAAAAAAGATGAATAATACTGAGAATAAGGCATCTGAGCAAGAACAAAAGGTTGAAGAACAGAAGAGCACTCAAATATCAAATGAAGAAAAAGACTATGAAGATGATGAAGAATATGATGATGGTGATGAAGAGGATTATTCAGGTGAAAATGAAGATGCTCCACCACCAGAGCCAAAAACAACATACAGTAGTGAGCTTACAAAGGAAGAAAAGAAAAAACTAAAGAAAGCAGCAGAGGAAGAATTTCGAGCAAATCTTGAAAGAGCGAGAAAAGCTGAAGAAACATATAACAAAGCGTATAATGAAGCGTATAATAATTATTTCGGTGGAGTAAAGAGCTTTCCAACTACGATAAAGAGCTTTTTTATAAAAGTTATTTGTTTGTTTGTGATAATATTAGTTTTTTATATAATGTTTAAACTGCCTCCTGTAAAAAATGCATTAAATGATATATATGAAAGTATTCCCGCTTTAAAGGTTATTGTAGATATGTTCAAAAAATAGATTATATATTCAAAAGAAGAAAAGAGGTGAGGAGAAATAGCTAAATCAAAAAATAAGAATAAAAATAAAAAAGATATATGGACTGGTTTTAGACTGATTTTTATTGGTGTGATTGCAACTGGTATATATATCTTTTTGGTATATAGAATAGGAGTTATTCAATTTGTAAATGGTGAAGAACTTAGAAAAAGGGCTACAAATCAACAAGTTACAGATGAAATCCTATCACCTAGTAGAGGAACTATATATGACTCAAAGGGTGAAGCATTAGCTCAAAGTATTGCAGTAGATACTATTTCTCTTAATCCAGGATATGTAAAATATTACGATGGTGATAAAGTAGAAAATGAAGTGATAGCAGAGGGAGTATCAAGAATACTTGAATTGGATTATAATAAGGTTCTTGAAGATATTTCTTCTGAAAAATCTGTAGTTATACTAAAAAGAAAAGTTGAATCAGATAAAGTTGATGAATTGAAAAAATGGATGGAAGAAAAGAGCATTACTACTGGTATAAATTTTGATGCAGATAACAAAAGAATATATCCATATAAGACTCTGGCATCAAACTTAATAGGCTTTTGCGGAACAGATAATACTGGTCAAGTAGGACTTGAAGAAAGATGGAATAGTGTCCTTACTGGAACTGCAGGTAAGCTTACCACTACCATAGATGTACACGGAAACGCTATTTCAGATGAGTATGATCAATATGTTGAAACTGAAAATGGTAGTAATATATATCTTACTATAGATACTACTATTCAGTCTATTGCAGAACAATATTTAGAAAATGCTATGCAAGAAAACCCTACAGCAAAGGCTGGAAATGTAATAATTATGAACCCTCAAAATGGTGATATTCTTGCGATGGCTACAAATCCATACTACAATTTAAATGATCCATCAAGTTATGTAGCAACAGGATATACAAAAGAAGAATGGGAATCATTTGAGAGTGCGGAGAGAACAAATAAATTACAAAATTTATGGAAAAATAAAGCGGTTTCTGATCAGTATGAGCCGGGATCTACATTTAAACTTATAACATCTTCAGTTGCCTTAGAAGAAAATGTAGTACAGACAGATACACCGGGAGTCTTTTTCTGCAGCCGGAGTTTATCATGTGGGTGATAGGGATATAAAATGTTGGGCATCAAATCCACATGGTTCACAAAGTTTGAGAGAGGCACTTGAGCATTCATGCAATCCAGCATTTATGCAGCTTGGACAAAAAATTGGAGCCAAGACTCTTTATAAATATTATGATGCATTTGAATTTACAAATGCTGTAGGCAATGATATAGCAAGAGCTTACCCAGGATATTTTTATCCGCTTGAGAAAATTGGACCAGTTGAACTTGCAACAGCAGCATTTGGTCAAAGAACTCTTAGTATTTCTCCACTTCAATTAATATCTGCAGTTTCAGCTATTTGTAATGATGGTGTTTTGGTAAAGCCAAAAATAGTAAAGCAAATAGAAAACACAGATACAGGAAGTATAGAAGTAATAGAGACAAAAGAAATAAGACAGGTTATTTCAAAAGACACAGCAGATAAAGTAAAAAATATGATGCAATCGGTCGTTACTGATGGTACAGGTAGACATGCCGCAGTGGAGGGGTATTCTATTGGAGGAAAGAGTGGTACTTCTGAACCAACAGAAAATAGTAATAGTGGATACGTAGCATCTTTTATAGCAATTTCACCAATTGAAAATACACAAGTGGTAGTTCTTGTTGCATTATATGGAATAACAGATGCAAAGTGGCATCAGGGTGGACAGCAAGCAGGACCTGTAGCAGCACAAATAATGTCAAAAATTTTACCATATTTGAAAGTAACATCGAACAATCAAGAACTTAATTCTGGAAATGATGATAAAAAGTTAATTGCGATACCAAATGTGAAGGGGAAAAATATCACTGAAGCAACTGCTGCACTTCAGGCATTAGGATTTAATGTGGTTGTAAAAGGAAATGTACAAGATCCAAATGCAAGTATAGTAGAAGATCAATTGCCAAAGTATGGAACTACACTTGAAGAGGAATCGCTAGTATGTATATATACACCTGATGCGCCTAAGGTAAAAGTTAAGGTTCCAAATATAAAAGGTATGTCAGAAGTTGAAGCAACCAGAACATTAAAAGCAAATAATTTAAATATAAGTGTAACTGGAAATACTGGTATAGTAGTTTCACAAGAACCAACGTACGATATAGAAGTTGAAGAGGGAACTGTAATTAATATTGTAATAAAAGAACAACTTGTAGATACTCAATAAAAAATCTTATTATAGGAATTTCATAGAAATTCCTATAATAAAAGGCCTTCGCCAACATTGCACACAAATTTACTTTGTAAATTTGGCGCAAGAACAAAAACGGGGACATTTGATGTAAACTGATGCTATTCAGTATTACATAATGTCCCCTTTTGTTATTTAATAGGAAAGTACTTCGCATTTCCTATTAAATAAAGCCTTCTGGCTAACATTTATTCATCAATTGGCTTTCTTTCGCCATTTTTTATCATCTCTTCGATAATATCATGTATAACAATTCTTTCATTATAAGGATATTTCACACCATTTCTTTCAAGGTAAAGGTCATTACCAAGTCCTGGAATAACAATTATATCGCCAGGTTTTGCTATAGATATAGCATATCTGATGCCTTCTGTACGATCTACGATTATCTTATATGGTTTTCCTACAGGTTTTAGACCAACTTCAATTTCTTTAAGAATCTTTAGAGGATCTTCGGTTCTAACTTGGTCAGACATAAGTATAGTATAGTCTGCAAGTCTACCAGAAATTTCACCCATTATAGGCCTTTTTGCGGCATCTCTATCACCACCAACACCCCATGCACATATAATTCTTCCATTTGCATAAGACTTTACAGCAGTAAGAATACTTTCAAGACTAGATGGGGTATGAGCATAGTCAATCATTATCGTAAGTCCTAATTTGTTAGGAACAAGTTCGCTTCTACCTAAAACTTTTAAATCTTTAAGCGCAGCTCTTATTTCATCAGCTTTAACATCAAAAAATGATGATACTGCAATTGCTCCGGCAGCATTATAAATGCTAAATCTTCCTGGAATAGAAGCTTCAATTTTTTCTTCCTTTCCGCCATACATTATTTTAAAAGAAATACATGAATCAGTGATAACTATGTCTTTATTATTTACCTTGAAATCAGAATCGTTATCTAATCCAAATGTCTTAATATTTTTCTCAGGAAGTAATTCTTTTATGGTAGATACCTTTTTATCATCATTATTTATAACACAGTTTTTTGCTTGTTTTAGAAGCTTTAATTTACAATTAAAATAATCTTCCATAGAAGGGTGCTCTTTTGGACTAATATGGTCTTCAGAAAGATTAGTAAATAGTGCAATATCAAAATCGCATCCATAGACTCTATGTAGTTTCATAGCTTGAGAAGATGTTTCAATAATTGCAACATCAACATTTTCGTGAACCATTCTTGCAAGATTACGTTGAATATCAAAAGCTTCTGGAGTAGTTCTGTCAGTTTCTTCAATTTTTTCATCATCTATGTAGACGGCAATGCTTCCTATTAGACCAACTTTTAATTTATGTGCTTCAAGAATAGCTTTTATCATAAACGTAGATGTTGTTTTACCTTTTGTGCCTGTTACGCCGATAAGTTTAAGTTTTTTTGAAGGATTATCATAAAAATTACAAGATACTTGAGCAAGAGCAAGTCTTGTGTCAAATACTTGAAGTATTGTAATATTTTGAAGATTTAAACTTTCTATATCAACATTTTGCTCTACAATGATAGCTTTAGCACCATTTGATATAGCATCTGGAATAAACTCGGCACCATCTTTTGAAAAACCATTTATTGCAAAGAATAATCCATTTTGTTGGATTTTTTTAGAATTTGAGTTAATATTCTCAATGTCTATATCAAGACTTCCTTTCATAGAAAGTATTTCAACATCTTTTATTAATTTTTCTAATTTCATAATACCTCCTGTAAATAAAAAAATTAAGAGGCTGACCAGTCAGGACAGCCTCTGCCTTACCGAAGCCAGTAGTAAAATAGCAAAATCAGTAGTGAAACAGCAACCTTTCCACTGAGTGGAGCGGGAGCAAACAAAAATATCACGAGTACCGAAATTGGATATATGATCCAAAACGCAGATTTCATTGCCGTAAAGTATAATGCTAGTAAAAAGAAAATTCCTCCGGTAACAAATATCGAAATGATATAAAACATATGAAGTTCCTCCTTTTGCTGGCCGGTAAGACAACATCTTGTAATTTAAGTATATCATTATAATGTCAAAAAGTAAACAAATAAAAGAAAAAAGGGTTTCACAATTGTTACAATAATGTTATAATATTGTAAAAACTTTTTGTTTACATTTAATGTAAATTTATATATAATATTTATATATTGGTAAAAATGGAGGCATAATGTTATGTATGAAAGAAGTGCAATAGTTCTTGAAAGATATTTTGACAATTGGATTGGGCTTGGAAATAAGTGTAATCTTAGAGACAACTATAAAAATTATTGTAACATTATTGAAAAACTTGAAAAGTATCAGATTAATTATCAAAAAGAATTAAACTCAATAAAAGAGTACAATGAAGTGTTACATAAAATTAAAGATATACAAGCTGAAGAAAAAGAACTATACAAAAAAAGTGCAAAACTTGAATATAATAGAAACCTTCTATTTAACAATATTGATGGAAAAGTTGAAGATACAAAAAAATGTATAGAGAAAATAGAAGCAGAAGTTGAAAAAAACAACGAGCTTATGAAGCAGACAAGGGAAAAATATATTGAAGCACTTAAAGAGTATAATATCAGAAGAATAGAGCTTTCTAAAATGAAACGCTACAAAAAAATGGCTGAAAACAATTATAATGAAATTCTTGAAGTGACAAAACAAAACTATGAAGGAATTACATCAGAAGATTTAGATGCAGCAAGACAGTTTGCAAATTTTGATGATGAAGAGGACATAGTAAAAACACTTATAGAGAATGGTAGTAGTGAAAAAATTCCATTTAATGAAGATGTTATGAGATGTACTACAAATTATAGTATTTCTATGGTAAAAAAGGAAGTTATATCATATCTTACTATTTATGATAAGACCACAAAGTTACTTGAAGACATAGAAAATGGTACTACAAAGATTAATCTTCATAAGAAATATGTCAGAAATGAAAGAAGTAAGGTTGATTTTATATATGCAGTAAAAGATTATATTACACAATTTCTTGATTATGAAAGAATGACAGTAATTCATGGTAGAAAATCACACAATAGACTTATGAGTGAAGCATGTGAGAATTTTGCTACTGATATTGCACAGATAGACAACTTGTATGAACTTATCATAAGAGAGATTGATAACAAAGCTACTAAGAAAGCATATAAGGAGCTATATAATAAAACATATTTAATAGATATAAATGAAAAAGAAGAGAAGTTCAAAAAAGAGAAAAATCGCGTAAACTTAAATATGGCAACACTTGTAAATACAAATTACTGGAGAATAGAAGGCATAAGAAATATATATACTGTATTTTATAAAAATGTGTCAGAGGTTTTTGGAAAGGATATCGGAGAATTTGATATACCAAAAGAGTTTGATGATACAAGTAGAGAAGAACAGGATACAGCAGAAGATGTAGTTGTAGCTGATATAATAGATGATGGAAAAGTTGAGACTAAAGCTGAGCCAAAACCTGTTGAAGAGAAAAAGCCAGAACCAAGCACAAAGAAATCACCAAAAGTACCATTTGCACTTGATGGTATGGAAAATGTTGAAGAACTTACTGTTGACTTCGATGATGATGATGAATACGGTAAAGTTGAAAAAGAATCATCAAATCAGGATTCTGATGACACTGCAGAAGAAGATTCATCAGAAAGTAATGAAAGTACTGATAGTGAAGATGATGGAGATGATGAAGTAGAAAACTCACTTGATAAAGTCAGCAAAAGATTAAAGATAAATTTAGATGAATTAGAAAACTCTCTAGGTACAGATTTTGATATTTTTGGAGAAAAATATAAAAACATCGATTTTTCTACTGATTTTGAGAATGCTGCTGCAAAATCAAAATTAGATTCAAACATTAAAGTATTCAAAAAAGTAAATTTAAATACAGAAAATGAATCGTCAGTTTTCGATAGTATGAATGACTATAGTGAAAATAATCTATCAGTACAAAATAAAGAAGAAAAGCCAACAGGCTTCTTTGGTAGATTAAAAAGAACTCAGGGTAAAAGAGTAAAAAGAAATACAGATGAGGGTGAAGATAATATTTGGTAATTTTTAAAGAAAGGAGAAGGATATGAACCAAATTTTGGTTTCTGAAAAATTATACGTTACACCAGAACTAAAAAGAAAGAAAAGAATGTATAAATTAGATTTCTTTATTTCTATCTTTTTGGTTGTTATCCTTTTCTCTTATTACATATATGCAGAGTATGATAAGAACAAAAATGAAGAAATTTCTCAAGAAATATTATCTAATATTTCATTTGATGACAATGTTGCTGATGACACAGCTATAAAATTTACGGATGATGCGTTGGTTGTTGTATTAAATACGGATGATCCTGATGAGGTAATATATACAGAGCCAGAAGTTACAGAGGAAAATACAGTAGAAGAAGAGAGTCAGATAAATGAAGATAGTGTAAGCTGGCTTACAACAAAATCTGGTACAAGATATTATGTAGCAGCTACAATAAATATACCATCTATAAATTGTACATATCCTATACTTGACAGAACTACAGATGAATTATTAAAGATTTCACCATGTAAGTTTTGGGGATGTGATCCAAATGAAGTCCGGTAATTTCTGTATAGTTGGACATAATTACAGAAGTAATAAATTCTTTAGTCATGTTCCAGAGCTTACCATAGGAGATACATTATATCTTACAGATCTTTCAAATAGAACATTAGAATACAAGGTTTATGATAGATATGTTGTTGCTCCTGAAGATAGGGCATGTACATCACAAAGAACAAATGGAAAGAAGGAAGTTACTCTTATTACTTGTACAAACGATAGTAAGCAAAGAGTTGTTGTGAAAGCAAGGGAAAACGTATAAGACAAAAATGACAAAATTAATATAAAAATCCATGTAAATAGTAATTACATGGATTTTTTTGTTTCCATAAAGTGATAAAAACAAGAACAAAAGTTCTAAAATATTGAAAAATAAAAATAAAAATCATTATCATAAATTCACAAACACATATACATTTTAAGAAACAATATTGCTAAAAACTTTTATTACAAAAAATGTAATAAAAATGAAAAGTTAAAACATAAATTCAATAACGATAGATAATTAGGGTTTTAATGAAAATTTAATATAATAAAAAATCTTCTAGAGTGCCTGATACAGTAGTTATATAAAAAAAGTGGACATAAAAAGTATATGTTTGACATTATGAATCTAAATGATAAAATTTATGTATTATAAAAATAAAAGCTATTTTTGATTTTCGTCAAAATGCTTATGTTATACATTAAAATTTTGGAGGACTACAATTATGAAGGTTATCAAAAGAGATGGAAGAAAAGTTGATTATAATAGTGATAAGATTGTCATAGCTATAAGTAATGCTAATAAAGAAGTGGGTGGAAAAGATAAAATTTCTAGGTCTTCAATAGAATTTATCACAAAATATATAGAAAGTCTAAATAAACCAACAATGTCTGTAGAAGAAATTCAGGATATTATAGAAAGAAAACTTATGGAATTTGGTAAGTTTACACTTGCTAAAAAGTACATACTATATAGAGATAAACATGCTATGATTAGACAAGCAAATTCCACAGATGAAAGCATTTTAAGCTTGGTAAGAAATTCAAATAAAGATACTATGGAAGAAAATAGCAATAAGAATGCATTCCTTGCTGCTACTCAAAGAGATTTAATAGCAGGAGAAGTTTCAAAAGATATAGCAGATCGTCTTATTCTTCCAGAAAGAATTGTAAGAGCACACAATGATGGTGTCCTTCATTTCCATGATAAAGATTATTTCATACAACCTATTCATAATTGTTGTTTGGTAAATATAGGAGATATGCTTGATAATGGGACTGTTATGAATGGTAAGATGATAGAATCTCCAAAGAGTTTCCAAGTTGCATGTACTGTCACAACGCAGATAATTGCAGCTGTTGCAAGCAATCAATATGGAGGACAATCTATAGATATACGTCATCTTGGAAAATATCTAAGAAAGACATACGATAAGATATATAAGAAGAGATTCTTAAGGTATATAGAAAAAGGTTTAACTAAGGAAGAAGCAGAAGAAAGAGCAAGGGATGAAGCTGAAGAGAGAACAAAAGAAGATTTAGCAGCTGGAGTTCAAACAATGCAATATCAGATTAATACATTAATGACTACAAATGGACAAAGTCCATTCGTGACAATATTTATGTATCTTGATGAAAATGATGAGTATATTGAAGAAACATCAAAGATTATAGAAGAGATATTAAATCAAAGAATTCAAGGAATAAAAAATGAGGTTGGTGTATATGTTACACCAGCATTTCCAAAGCTTGTATATGTGCTTGATGAAAATAATTGCTTAAAAGGCGGAAAATATGATTACCTTACAAAACTTGCAGTTCAATGTTCAGCAAAAAGAATGTACCCAGATTACATTTCTGCAAAGCAAATGAGAAAGAATTATGAAGGAAATGTATTTAGTCCAATGGGATGCAGAAGTTTCTTGGCACCATGGAAAGATGAAAATGGGAATTATAAGTTTGAAGGAAGATTTAATCAAGGCGTAGTAAGTATTAATCTACCACAAATAGGAATCATAGCAAATGGAGATGAAGAGAAATTCTGGAAATTATTTGATGAGAGATTAGAGTTATGTAAGGAAGCTTTGATGTGTAGACATAAGGCTCTTCTAGGTACAAAATCAAATGTAAGTCCTATTCATTGGCAATATGGTGCAATTGCAAGACTTAAAAAAGGCGAAAAAATAGATAATCTTTTATATGGAGGATATTCATCAATATCACTAGGATATATAGGATTATATGAACTTACAAAATTGATGAAAGGTGTGTCACATACTAAACCAGAGGGAACAGAATTTGCTCTAAAAGTTATGCAACATATGAAGGATAAATGCATCGAATGGAGAAAAGAAACAAATCTTGGATTTGCTTTATATGGTACACCAGCAGAAAGTCTTTGCTATAGGCTTGCAAGAGTTGATAGAGATAGATTTGGTGATATAGAGGATGTTACAGATAAGGGTTATTACACTAATTCATATCATGTAGATGTTAGAGAAAAAATAAATGCTTTCGATAAACTAAAATTTGAAAGTCAATTTCAACCATTATCAAGTGGGGGAGCAATATCATATGTAGAAATACCAAATATGAGAAATAATATTCCTGCACTTGAAGAGCTTGTAAAATATATTTATGAAAATATTCAGTATGCAGAGTTTAATACAAAATCAGATTACTGCCAAGTTTGTGGATATGATGGTGAGATAATGATAAACGAGGAAAATGAATGGGAATGTCCACAATGTGGAAATAAAGATCATAGTAAGATGAATGTTACAAGAAGAACATGTGGGTATCTTGGAGAGAACTTTTGGAATGTTGGAAAGACAAAAGAAATAAAAGCAAGAGTTATGCATATATAGTAAAAAAGGCTAGAAGTCTAGCCTTTTTAAATTTTCTAATTTTTTTAAAATTTATTGTATTTTTGAAACAATAATATGATAGAATGATAAAAAAGTTAGGAGATGGTTTTATGAATTATGCAGACATAAAAACTATTGATATACAAGATGGAGATGGGGTAAGAGTTTCTATTTATGTTAGCGGATGCCATTTTCATTGTAAGGGATGCCATAATGAAGTCGCGTGGGATTTTAATTATGGAAAAGAATTTACAGATGATACAATAGAATATATCTTATCCCTTATGGATCATGAATATATATCAGGTCTTTCAATACTCGGTGGAGAACCTCTTGAAATAGTTAATCAAAAAGGATTGGTGAAGCTTGTAGAAAAAGTAAAAGAAAAATTCCCAAATAAAACCATATGGTGTTATACAGGATATAGATTTACAGAAGATGTAATGAATGATATGTATCCAAAATATGATTTTACACAGAAACTACTTAAAAATATTGATATTATTGTTGATGGGGAATTTATAGAAGAAGAAAAAGTCGTTGATTTAAGATTTAGAGGCTCAATGAACCAAAATAAAATAGATGTAAAAGAAAGCTTAAAATTAGGAAAAACAGTATACATGAAATTCGGTGATGAAGATAGATTTGCAAAGAAAGAAGATAAACCAAAGGTGATGTCATTCATTGGATTTGATGATAATAAAAGCGATAATGAAACTAAAAAATATGTCACAAGCGACAATATAGTGCTTATTGGAGATGATGATAAAGAAGAAAAGATAGATATAAATCCACTTGAGGAGATAGTAGCGGCAGAGACAAATAAAATAAATAAAAATGAAGAAACGTAGAATGGAGTAATTTATGGAAAAAGACAAATTAAAAATCTTTTCATGCAGTGATTTTGCAGAAGAATTCACAAATGATATTTGTACATTTTTAAAAATTGAAAAAGGCAAGATAAACAGGATGAAATTTAAAAATGATAATAATTTTGTACAAATACTAGAAACAGTAAGAGATAAAGATGTATTTTTGATTCAAATGACAAATCCTCCAGTAAATGAAAGAATTATGGAACTTTTAATTACACTTGATGCAGTAAAGAGAGCTTCTGCTAAGAGGATAACTGTAGTGCTACCATATTATATATATTCAAGGTCAGATAAGAAAGATCAACCAAGAATTCCTGTCACAGCAAAGCTTTTGGCGGAACTAATAGAAGCAGCAGGAGCAGATAGAGTACTTACATGTGATCTTCACAATACTGCAATACAGGCATATTTTGATATAGGCTGTGATGTTCTTACAGGAGAATATATTCTTGAAAAGTATTTTGATAGTAAACACATTGATAATAAAGTTGTGGTTGCAACAGATGCTGGAAGTTCAAAAAAAGCGTACAAATATGCAAAACATTTTGGCTGTCCAATATCTCTTGTAGATAAGAGAAGGGATGGAAATGATGATCGTGCAATAGCTACATCTGTAATTGGTGAAATAAAGGGAAAGAACGCATTGATATTTGATGATGAGGTTGATACGGCAGGATCTATTATGGAAACAGTCCAAGTTATAAAAAAATTCGGTGCAAAAGATGTGTATGTAGGATGCACACATGGTATATTATCAGGTCCAGCTATAGAAAGAATAAAAGATTCAGAGATAAAAGAACTTGTCATTACAAACACAGTTCCATTAGAAGAACATAAAAAGATAGATAAGATAAAAGTAGTATCTATATCAGAGTTTTTTGCAAAAGCAATAAAAAACATTCATGAGGAGGTGTCTATAGGAGGATTATTTGACTACAATCTTTAAAATTCACTATTGACAACATGGATAAAAGTAATGTATAATGTATATCAGTTTAAAAAAGCACTTGAAGACTGCATAGGTAGGTAAGAAGTGCATATGTGTTTTAGCTTCGAAAGGAGGGGAAACAAGTGTCAGAGGTTAAAGTTAATGGAAATATAGATGAAGCTCTTAAAAAATTTAAAAGACAATGTGCTAGAAATGGCATATTACAAGAGCTTAGAAAAAGAGAACATTATGAAAAGCCTAGCGTAAAGAGAAAAAAGAAGTCAGAGGCAGCTAGAAAAAGAAAGTTTTAATAATTGAAGGGGCTAGTTTAAGCCTCTTTTTTATTTTGTAGAAAACGCTTTGCATTTTTACAAAATTAAGCCTTTTGTTCTTTGATAGAAAAAGTTTGAGGCATTTCCAACCAATTGTTCACAAAAAATTGTCAAAAAGTGCAGTAATACTGAAAATTTATTGAAAATGTCTTGAAAATGTAATATAATTGTAATGCACGGTTTTTATTGATAATAAAAGCGTAAGACAATTGAAGAGCTTGCGTGCCTAAAAGCCGTATTGACATAACGAAAATTAGAGATAAAATATACGTATAATATTGAAATAATAAGAAAGTGGGTATTAATATGCTAAAACAAAGACTTTTTAAGATTATGATTGCACTTGGCTGTATTATGGCTATTATTATGCCATATGCTTTACCATCTTTTGCAATTACAGTTAAGCAAACAGATGAAACAGCTAATTTTAAAATAATTGATATGTGGCCAGGAGGAGCTCCTAGTGGTGGATTACCTAGTGAAGAGATGGCTCTTTATGATAGAGTGGGTTGGAATTACCTTATACCTATTGAAACAAGTGGGGTAAGTAGTAATACTACTATATACAAAATTGTAGAAGCTAGTGGTAGAGAGTTGGATGGAGAGACCATTACCGATTATTCAAATGAATTGTTTTGCTTAGATGCAAAGAAGACATTCCCTGGAATGAGATCAGATGATCCTTACCAAACATATAGAAATGAAGGTAGTATGTTTGATTCTTCAAATGAGAAAGTTAAAGAATTGCACATGGGTACAGATAATGGAAGCAGTAGTGAGGAATGGATGTCAAACTATCAAGCTTTGACATGGCTTTTGAAGAATATATATTTGCCAAGACAAGATGGAGCTGGGAAAAGAGATGTATTTTTAAGTAAAGCATTTGAAGATTATTCAAACGATACTTTTCCAGAGTTGAGTGATTTAAGTGTAGTTAGAGCATATTTAACAGATGATGATATAGAAGTTACTGAACAGCTTGCTATGTGGTACTTTACTAATGCTGATGATACAACAAATTATCACTACAGTGATACAACTTTAAAACCAATCACAAGAGAGAATGATTTAGCAGAATCAATTGATGTTCATGCTGAAAATCTTAGAAAAGCAGCTATGGATCATTTATTTTCATATTTGATTTCACAAGCTAAGACACTTGGTGGAAATACAG
This sequence comes from uncultured Lachnospiraceae bacterium, assembly GCA_964470175.1. GTDB lineage: Bacteria > Bacillota > Clostridia > TANB77 > CAG-508 > Scatovivens. Next base: position 14,734 of record CAYYBL010000011.1, read on the forward strand.
ATACAGCTGTAGTACCATCATTTATTGATACAGAACCAACATGTACTACAAGTTCAGATCATTATGTGCTTGGTACTTATAAATATTCAGCAGGAACATATAAGCAGGATGAATATTCTATAAGTTTAGTAGATCAAAGTGGAAATGAGATTGAAGATTATAAGATACTTGTAAAGGGTGGTACAGAGTTTTCATCAAAACTATTAAAAGAGTTAGCAGGTCAAGAGTTTTATATATATATACCTAAAGAAGGTCATGAAGGTATTTCATCTGCAAAACTAGAATTAAAATATTCTATCATGGATACAAAAGCAACATTATGGAATGACACGAAAAATACTGATGATATTGTATTTCAACCTATTACATTGATAACAAGAGAAATTACTGAAAAAAATCCAAGTATATCTGTTGACATTGTTGATTTAAAAGCAGATCTTGCTCTTAGAAAATATATAGTAAGTGTAGGAGATAATACATATAACAGAAAGCCAGAAGTTGATCTTACTGATTTAAAAAGTGGAGAGAAAAAAACAGCTACATATAAGCATAAAAAATCACCTGTTGCTGTTAAGGCAGGAGATAAAGTAGTATTTGAAATAAGAGTATATAACGAAGGTGAAAAAAAGGCTTCAAATGTCGTAATAGCAGATGCTTTACCAGAGGGTTATGAGTACATTGAAGGTGATTCAATAAATACTACATACAATTGGGAAAAGAAGTTAGATGGTACAAATAGAGTAGTATATGTGTGCAAACTTCCAAATGAGATAGATGCATTTGATAAAGAAAATGATACATCACTTCCAAGTGCACATGTACAAATTGCACTTAGAGTAAAAGATGATGTTACTTCTACTACAGTTCTTACAAACGTAGCAGAAATATATGAAGATAGGGATGATGGAAAAGACTCTGAAGATAGAGACTCAGATCCTCAATCAAATGAATATGTAAAAGAAGATAAAAATAGTTCTTCATATTCAGGAGATGTACAGAATAAAGCAGATTTAGATGATTCAAATTATTACTATAGAGGATATCAAGATGATGATGATTTTGAAAAAACAATCGTAGATAATCCTGAAAAACCAAATTTTGATTTAAATTTAAAGAAATACATTTCAAAAGTTATAAGTGATGAAAAAGAAGTTGATTATTCAAGTAGAGAGCCAAAAGTAGATGTTACTCCTCTTAAAAACGGAGCTAAGGATGCTACATATACGAGTTCAAAAACTCCAGTTACAGTTAAAGTAGGAGATTTGGTTACTTATTCTTTCAAGGTATACAATGAAGGACAGGTAGATGGATATGCTAAGACAATTTCAGATTATATACCTGAAGGACTTGGATATATCGTAGATATAGAAGCAAATACTTCAAATAAATGGAAATTGCCAGAGGGTGAAACACTTTCAAGTGTAAAACTTTCTTCAATTGAAAATGCAATGAAGAATTATAGAGCTACACTTGGAAAAAATCTTAGTGATGATCCAACTGTAGTAAAGGGAAAAGTTAAGATTGTTACTGACAAAGTTGCTTATGGTGCTGATAATCAAATAGCTATATTAAAGGGATTTGATAAAGCAAGTGGAACAACTCTTAGTCAAAGTGATGTATGTACAGTTACTTGTGTAGTACTTTCTACAGATAATACTGGAAATAAATTAAGAAATATTGCTGAAGTATTAGAAGATAAAGACAAGGATGGAAATGATGTAGAAGATGTAGATTCAACACCTGATTCTGTAAATCCAGACAATTACCCTGACGGAGAAAAAAGACCTGATGGAACAAATCAAGATGATAACGATTACGAAAATCTTACACCAGATGATCCTAAAGAGTTTGACTTATCACTAAAGAAATATATATCACAAGTTAATAATACAGCTATATCAGATAGAGTTCCAAAAGTTACAAAAGGAACAAATGGAAAGCCATTGATTTCTATGCCAAACAAAAATCCTGTAGAGCTTGCAAATAATGACCTAGTTACCTATACTATAAGAGTATATAATGAAGGTGAGATTGCTGGATATGCAAAAGAAATATCAGATGATATTCCAAAAGGACTTATATATGTTCCAGAAAATGAGACAAATAAAAAGTATGGTTGGAAATTATATGATAAAAATGGAAATGTAACTTCAGATATTACACAAGCTGTATCTATCAAGACAGATTACTTATCAAAAAGTGCTTCTGAAGCAAGAAATGAAAATTGCTTAATAAAAGCATATGATGAGTCAAAAGGAGTAATTTCATATCAAGAAGTAAAAGTTGTATTTAAAGTAGATGAAACTCCTTTCAAAAATGATAAAACAAGAACTATTGTAAATACTGCTGAGATTTCAAATGATGAAGATGAAAATGGAAATCCAGTTGATGATGTAGACTCTACACCAGGAGATAATAAAGGACCAGATGATTTAGATCAAGAAAAAGTTTATGTTAAATACTTTGATTTGGCTTTACAAAAGTATTTGTCAGCAATAATAATTAGTGAGAATGGTACAACAAGACAAATAAATGTTGCTGAAACAGATGGACTTCAAAAAGTTGAAATACATAAAAATAGAATAAATTCAACAGTAGTTAAATTTATATACAAGATTAGAGTTACAAACCAAGGACAAATTGCTGGTTTTGCAGATGAAATAGTTGATTATATTCCTGAAGGATTACAATTTGTTGCAGAAGATAATCCTGCATGGACAAAGATTTCTGATAAAGCAGCAACTACATCACAATTAAGTAAAACTCTATTAGAACCAGGAAAATCTGCTGAAATAGAAATTACACTTAGATGGATAAATGGAGATAATAATTTTGGTTTGAAAACTAATATTGCAGAAATTTCAAAAGACAGAAATGATAATGGAGCGCAGGATATAGATTCTACTCCAGCAAATTATGTAGCTGCAGAAGATGATCAAGATGATGCACCTGTTATGCTTCAGATATCAACAGGAACTATAAAGACATATACTTTACTTGTAACATCAGTAATTGCAATAATTTCAGCTGGATGTATAATGATAAAGAAGTATGTGCTATAAGGATAATAAATAAATAAAAAGAAATGCAAATTTGATTTGCATTTCTTTTTTTTGTGTCTGATAGGGAAGTACTCAGCATTTTCTATCAGATAGAACTTATTTGCTTGAGTATCAAAGTTTTCACAATTATAGCTATTGACAAGACAAAAAATTGTCAAAAAACAAAAAATGACTAAATGACAAATAACAACTTATATAGAAAAAAAGAGAAAAAAAGAGAAAAAAAGAGTTTAATAAACCAATTTATATATCTATAATACTTCATACGGATTAGGTTGAGTATTATGTTAATATAATGGTTTAAACAAGAAAATCTTGTTTGAAACGCTTTGTAAATTTGTTGTATAATAACGCCTGTGACACGAATTTAATAGTCAATAAAGACTGAGAAGGAGAGTGACTTTTATTTTATTAGATTGGACAAAATATTATACAAGAAAAATTTTAAGATTTATAAGATTATTAATTATAGCATTTTTAATGATACTTGGTGTTGTAGTAATAAAATATAAACCTACATATGAGGTTTGTTTATCTGGAGAAAAATTGGGATATACAGATAATAAAGAATTAATGGTTGCAAAACTTGATAAGTACATGAATAGCAATGATAATAATGTTGCATTTCGTGAAATACCAGCATATCCAGATTATAATTTTATGTTTATTAGTAGAGGTATTAAAGAGAATAATGAAGAAATTTTAAATCATATTAAAAATACTACTACCTCCACATATAAGTATTATGCGATAATTTCAGATGGTGAAGAAAAAGCAGTTGTAAATTCAAATAGTGAGGCAGAAGCCATAATAAATGAAATTAAAAATGGATTAAATCCAGAAATTGATTTGAAACTTGGAATAGTTGAAAAGTATGTACAAGAGGAAAATACAAACTCGGTAGATGATGCTAAAAACAGTTTAAATCAGTTAAAAATAGCAAAAGTTACGGAGTATGAAAAACAAAAAGCAGAAGAAGCAAGAAAAAAAGCGGAAGAAGAAAAGAAAAAATTACTACAAGCAAAAAATGTAAAATATCTATCAAGTGCATCAGTAGGAACTTCAACTGGTTCTGGAAATATATCTGGTAGAGTACTAAATACACCTGTAGGTGGAATGATATCTTCAAGATTTGGAGAAAGAAGTTCAAGAAGATCAAGTGTACATACAGGTCTTGATATTGCAACTTCACTTGGTACAGGATTCAGACCTATAATGGATGGTACAGTTGTATTTGCTGGATATAGTGGATCATATGGTAATATCATAAAAATTGATCATGGAGATGGTATTCAGTCATGGTATGCACATTGTAGTGCAATATACGTTGGAGTTGGACAAACTGTATCTGCAGGTACTACAATTGGAGCGGTGGGATCCACAGGAAATTCTACAGGGCCACACCTTCACCTAGAAATTAGAATAAATGGCTCGCCAGTAAATCCACAAAATTATTTATACAGATAAAAAATTAAAAAATGATGAACAGGCTGTTCATCATTTTTTTAATTTATATAAAAAAATGTATTGAATAAAAATAAAATTATATATACAATAGTATCTAGTATAAAAGCGTATTAGGAGGAAACTATGGCTGGTATTACAAAGGATGAGGTTCAAGAGTATGAAAACTCAGTAAATGAGATCGTAGAAAGATCAAAAATTGCAAGTGAAAAGTTTAGAAAACTTAATCAAGAGCAAGTTGATAAGATATTTACTAGTATGTATCATGCTAGTTTAGATAATTATATGAGACTTGCAAAACTTGCTGTTGATGATACTGGAAGAGGTGTATATGAAGATAAAGTTTCTTCAAGTAGATTCATTACAGAACATGTATATGATAATTTATTAAAGACAAAGACAGTAGGAAAACTTGAAGAAAACGAAGACGAAGGCTATGAACTTATTGCCGATCCAATAGGTATTATTGTAGGAATTACACCATTTACCAATCATGTTTCTACTATTATTTTTAAATCGATGATTTCTATGAAAACTAGAAATTGCATTATTTTTGCATTTCATCCATCAGCTCAAGAGTCAAGTAAAGCTGTAGCAGAAGTTATGAGAGATGCTGCTATTAAGGCTGGAGCTCCAGAAGATTGTATACTATGGATAGAAAAACCATCAGCGTTCACAACGAGTCTTTTGATGAATCATAAAGATGTTAATATGATTCTATCTACAGGTGGAATGGGAATGGTAAAAGCTACTTTTGCAAGTGGTAAAACATCTTTAGGAATAGGATCTGGAAATGTTCCATGCTATATAGAAAAAACTGCAAACATTGAAAATGCAGTTACAGACCTTGTAATGTCAAAATCATATGACAATGGTATGCTTCCATCTACTGAAGAGTCTGTCATAGTTGACAATTCTATTAGCAAAAAATTTGAAGATGAGATGAAGAAGCTTGGATGCTATTTTGTAAATGATGAGGAAAAAGCAAAACTTCAGAATGTTATATTTGATCAAAATAATGGGGAAAAATTAAATGTCGCAACAATAGGACAGACACCATATACTATTGCAAATGCAGCAGGGTTCAGTATACCAGAAAATACAAAAGTAATAGTTGTAAAAGAAGATGAAGGTATTAATGATTCACCATTTTCAAAGGAAAAGTTAAGTCCAGTGCTTTCATATTATACGGCAAACTCTAGTAAAGAAGCAGTGATGCTTACAGATGAGATAATCAATCATTCAGGTATGGGACATTCTGCAGTAATTCATTCAAACAATGAAAAAGTATTGCAAGAGTTTTCAAATAACGTAAATGCAGGAAGAATTATAATAAATGCACCATCAGTAAGTAATGGTCTTGGAAATTTATTCACATCATACGTACCATCTCTTACTCTTGGCTGTGGTACATATAGCAAAAATCAATCATTAGAAAGTGTATCATCAGTAAACCTTATAAATGTAAAGAAGGTTACAAAAAGAAAGATAAAACTTCAGACATTTAATACTAATACAAAATTAGTATTTGAGAGAGGTGCAATTTCATATCTTGAAAAATTAGATAATGTTGAGAAAGTTGTAATTGTAACCGATAAAAATATAAATGAATTAGGATATGTAGATAAAGCATTACACTATATTAGAAAAAAATCAAAACTTTTAAATTATAAGGTATATTCTGAAATAAATAAATATACTACATTAAATGACCTAAAAGATGAACTTGAAGATATGAAGAAGTTTAAGCCAGACACTATTATCGCACTTGGTGGTGGAAGTGTTATTAATTCAGCAAAATTATTATGGCTTCTATATGAAGAAAATGAATCTAAAAAAGATATGAATTATGCAAATTCAAATAGTCAAGAGCCAGCTGAGGTAAATGCTAAATTTATTGCAATACCAACTACATCTGGAAGTGGTAATGAAACAACATCGTACATAGCTATGTCTGAAGAAAAAAATAATTCTTATAAAAAATGGAATTTATCACCAGATCTTACTATTATTGATCCAGAGCTTACTCTTACGATGCCAAAGAATGTTGTTGCAGATTCTGGAATGAATCTACTTACATATGCGTTAGAATCATATGTATCACTTCTTAGCTCAGATTATACTGATGGCCTTGTAGAAAAAGCTGTTGAGCTTGTATTTAATAATTTGGAAAATTCATATAATAATTCTGAAGATGAGAATTCACATGAAAAGATGCATAATGCAAGTGCAATAATGGGGCTTGCTACAAACAATACATATTATGGACTATGTAATACGATGTCAAGAAAAATATCAAAAGAGTTTAATATTACTCAAGGAAAAGCAAATGCCATATTATTACCATACATAATTAAGTACAATGGTTCTACACCATCAAAGATTTCATCATTCTCAAATTCAGGAAAATATATTGCAGATTGGAAGTATGCAACACTTTCTTCAAAGATGGGACTTCCTTCAAAAAATGTAAAAGAGGGAGTGGAGTCACTTATAAAAGCAGTTCAAGAATTAAATACGAAGATTGGAGAAGAAAAGTCATTTAGTGATGTAGGTATAGATGAAAGAGAGTTTGTGGAAAAACTTGATGACATTTCAAACCAAGTTTTCATAGATAATGCTTCTAGTATGAATCCAAGACTTCCAATGGTATCAGAAATAAAGCAAGTATTTCTAGATGCATATTATGGTGAAAAAATATAAATATTACTTATCATTTTTGTAACAGATGATTTAATAATATTGACAAATATAGCTATTTATTATAAATAATATATATAATTACAAAAGAATTCTGTATGTGAAAGGAAAATGAATATGGAAGAACTAGAAAATAATAATGAATTAAATAATAATAATGATGAATTAAATAACAATGTTAGCACAAAAAATAGATTTACAGCACTTATAATGTGTTGGTTTTTAGGATTTTTTGGTGTACATAGAATGTATGCTGGTAAAGTCGTTACAGGAATACTTATGCTTTATGGAACTATAGCTTCAATTGCAGTTTCTTTTGTATATTTACCTGCTGGACTAGCTGGTCTTACGATAGTTGGAGCTGCTGTTGTAAATGATTTTATCATAATAGCATTAAAGAAGTTTACTGATTGCTACGGAAAAGAGATGACATCAGATAAAGTAAACTAGGTATTAATAAAAAATGTTTAGAGTCAGGTATTTCTTTTAGAAATACCTTTTTATTTTGTAAAAAATGGAGGGAAAAATGATTAAAGAAATTATCGTCGCTACAAATAATAAAAATAAGATAAGAGAGTTAAAGAAAGCAATTGAAAAATTTGGTATAAGTATCAAATCACAAAGTGAATGTGGAATAGATATTGATGTAGAAGAGACGGGCACTACTTTTGAAGAAAATGCTTGTATAAAGGCAAAAGCAATATATGATATATTAAACAAACCAGTAATAGCAGACGATAGTGGTATTATGATTGATTCATTAAATGGGATGCCTGGAGTATATTCACATAGGTTTGCAGGTGAAAATGCTACAGACAAAGACAGAATTAATAAAGTACTTGAGCTTATGAAAGATGTTCCAGATGAAAAAAGAACAGCAAGATTTGTTTGCAATATTTGCTTTATAGATGAGAAAGGAGAAAAGCACATATTTGAAGGAATATCTGAAGGAAGAATCGCACATAAACCAAGTGGTAATGATGGTTTTGGATATGATCCAATTTTTATTTGTGAAAAGGGGAAAACTTTTGCAGAAATAGAACTAGATGAAAAAAATGAAATAAGTCATAGGGGTAGAGCAATAAAAAAATTGATAAATTTTTTAGAAAAAAATATTAATAATGAGTTGTAATATTAAGCAAATGAGTTGATTTTACACATTTTTTATTATATAATCAAAAAGCAAAAAGGAGGATACTATGGCAAATATTAGTAAAGAAGAAGTAAAACATATAGCTAACCTTGCAAGTTTAAATTTATCAGAAAAAGAAATAGAAAAGTATACAAAAGACATGGAGGGCATACTTGAGTTTGCAAAGATGATAAATGAAGTTAACACTGATGGATTAAATGAAACGATTGCTGCAAATGAGATGGCAAATGTCTTTAGAAAAGATGAAGTTGTAAATTTTGAGGAGAAAGAACTTTTGCTTAAAAATGCACCAAGTCAAGATGAAGGAATGTTTAGAATTCCAAAAGTTATAAAATAGATTGCGGAGGTTATATTAATGGAACTATATGAATATACAGTTCATGAGCTTAAAGAAAAATTAGATAATAAAGAAATCACATATGATGAAATAATAAAGAGTTATCTAGATAGAATTGATAAAGTTAATCCAAAAATAAATGCATATGTTTCTGTTTTAAACAATACAGAAAATAAAGGAATACCGATTGCTATAAAGGATAACATTAATATAAAAGGAATTAAGACAACATGTAGCTCAAAAATGCTTGAAAATTTTGAGTCACCATACAATGCTACAGTTATAGATAAGCTTAATGAACATGGACTAATGTATATCGGTAAAACAAATATGGATGAATTTGCTATGGGAGGATCAACAGAGCATTCAGCTTTCTTTCCAACTCATAATCCATGGAATTTTGACAGAGTGCCAGGTGGATCTAGCGGTGGAAGTGCAGCTGCAGTTGCTGCAAATCTTGCTCCATGGGCACTTGGAAGTGATACAGGAGGAAGTATTAGACAACCATCATCATTTTGCGGAGTAGTAGGATTAAAACCTACATATGGTTTGGTATCAAGATATGGATTAGTTGCATTTGCTTCATCATTAGATCAAATTGGACCTATTACAAAGGATGTTACAGATTCGGCAATATTATTAAATATGATAGCTGGTCACGATCCAAAGGATAGTACATCTGTAAATAGAGAAAAGGAAGACTATACATCATATCTAATAAACGATGTAAAAGGTATGAAAATTGGTATACCAAAAGAATACATAGGTGATGGTGTAAACGATGAGGTAAAAAATGCAATTTTAGAAGTAAAAGATAAATACGAAAAACTTGGAGCAACTGTTGAGGAATGCTCATTTGATGCTGGGAAATATGCAATCGCAGTTTATTATATAATTGCGTGTGCAGAAGCAAGTTCAAACCTTGGAAGATTTGATGGTATAAGATATGGATATAGATCAGAAAAATTTGAGTCGCTAGATGATATATATTACAACTCTAGGAGCGAAGGTTTTGGAGAAGAGGTAAAAAGAAGAATTATACTTGGTACATATGTACTTTCTTCAGGATATTATGATGCATATTATAAAAAAGCTCAAAAAGTTAGAACTATTATTAAAAATGCATATAATGAATTATTTAATAAATACGATTTGCTTCTTACTCCTACGTCACCAACTACTGCATTTAAAATGGGTGAAAAACTGAACAATCCACTTGAAATGTATCTTTCAGATATTTGCACAGTTCCAATCAATATAGCGGGACTTCCTGCAATGAGTGTACCATGTGCTTTAGATAAAGAAGGATTGCCAATAGGATTTCAGCTTATTGGAAAACAATTTGATGAAAAAAGTATTTTTAGAGCTGCGTATACATACGAACAGAATACTAATTTTAGAGCAAACAAACCAAATATATAAGATGGATATTTGTTAATGATAATTGGAGGAATATATAATGAGAGATGATTATGAATTAGTGGTTGGTCTTGAAGTGCATTGTGAACTCTCTACAAAGACCAAAATATTTTGTTCATGTCCAGTAGATTTTGGAGGGAAGCCAAATACAAGATGTTGCCCAGTGTGTATGGCAATGCCAGGAGCACTTCCTACACTTAATGAAAAAGTTATAGAATATGCAGTTAAAGCAGGACTTGCAACAAATTGTAAAATAGAAAAAAATAGTAAGAATGATAGAAAAAATTATTTTTACCCGGATCTTCCAAAGTCTTATCAAATATCTCAGTTTGATAAGCCACTTTGTTATGATGGCTTTATAGATATTGATACAGAAAATGGAACAAAGAGAATAGGTATAGAAAGAATACACATAGAAGAAGATGCAGGAAAAATGAATCATGATGAGTTTGGAAGAGGAAGTTTTGTAGATCTAAATAGAGCAGGAGTTCCACTTATAGAGGTTGTATCTAAGCCTGATATGAGAAGTGCTGAAGAAGCAGAAACATATATGAGAAAGCTAAAATCTATTTTTGAATACTTAGAAATATCTGATTGTAAGATGCAAGAAGGTTCTTTAAGAGCTGATGTAAATGTTTCGGTAAGAAAAAAGGGTGAAAAAGAGTTTGGCGAAAGAGCTGAAATGAAGAATATGAACTCATTTAGATACATAGTAAAAGCTATAAATTATGAATTTGAAAGACAGATAGAAGAAAGAGAAAAAGGTACTCCTATAAAGAGACAAACAAGAAGATGGGATGCAATTTCAAATAAAACTTTTGAGATGAGAGATAAAGAAAGTGCAGATGATTATAGATATTTTCCAGAGCCAGATTTAGTTTCAATAAAGCTTTCTGACGAATACATAGAAAATGTAAGAAAGAGTCTTCCAGAATTGCCAGAAGCAAGAAGAAATAGGCTGATTAATGATTTTAAGCTTGCTGAAAAACCAGCAAACTTTGTGGTAAGTTCAAAGTATTTTTCAAAGATATTTGATGATGCCGTAGAGGTTTGCAACAATCCTAAATCAGTTGGAAATATGCTTATGTCTGATATTGCGAAAATTTTGCATGAAAGAGAAGAAGAACCAGAAGATATTAAATTTACAGGTAAAGATTTAGGAGAACTTATTTCTTTAATAGATAATGGAACGATTAGCTCTGCAATAGCAAAGAAAGTACTAGATGAATTATTTGAAAATCCAAAATCTCCAAAAGAGATTATTAAAGAAAAAGGTTGGATTCAAATATCAGATGAAGATGCTATTAAAGAAGTAGTAAATAAAATATTAGAGGCAAATCCACAGTCAATAATTGATTATAAAAATGGTAAAGATAAAGCACTTGGATTTTTGGTAGGACAAGCTATGAAAGAGACAAAAGGAAAAGCAAACCCAAAAATGTTAAATGAGATCTTTCTAAAAGAGCTAAATAAATAAAGGAGTTAATATGAAAAACTATTCTAGACAAAGAGAAGAAATATTAGATGTAATAAAAAAATCTAATAAATCATATTTTTCAGCAGAAGATATTTATATGCATATAAAGGCATTAGATACAGGACTTAGTAGGAGTACAGTATATAGAAATCTTAAGCTTTTAGTTGATGAAAAAATTATTGAAAAAACATCAACTCCAGTGGGTCCAGATAAATATGCATTAGTAAAAGAAAAAGAATATAATGTTGTTTGCACAGAATGCGGAAAAATAATGTCATTTGATTATGATATGGATTTGAATGAATTAAGCTCAGCTGTATACAATCAAACTAAAATTAGTATCCCCTTAAACTATCTTTCATTTAAGGGAATATGTGATGAATGTAAAAATAAAATAAAATAGAGGAGGTAAAAAATGGAGTTAAAAGGATCAAAAACAGAAAAAAATCTTATGGAGGCTTTTGCAGGAGAATCTCAAGCAAGAAATAAGTATACATATTTTGCAAGTAAAGCTAAAAAAGATGGTTATGAACAAATAGCAGCAATATTTGAAGAAACTGCACAAAATGAAAAAGAGCATGCAAAAATTTGGTTTAAACTTTTAAACGGAGGAGATATCCCTTCTACTGAAGAAAACCTTAAAGCAGCAGCAGATGGAGAAAACTTCGAATGGACAGATATGTATGTTAGAATGGCAAGAGAGGCAAGAGAAGAGGGATTTGATAAAATTGCATATTTGTTTGAAGCTGTTGGAGCAATTGAAAAAGAACATGAAGAAAGATATAAAAAATTGCTTGATAATGTAAATGGAGAACTTGTATTCTCAAAAGATGGTGATAGAATTTGGAAATGTAGAAACTGTGGACATATTGTTATTGGAAATAAAGCACCAGAAGTTTGCCCTGTATGTAATCATCCAAAAGCATTTTTTGAAATAAAAGCAGAAAATTATTAAAAAGAATCTCTAGGGATTTCCTAGAGATTTTTTTTTGATTATGAAAATGCATTACAGTTCTTAGCACACAAACATAATTGGTGAGAACAAAAACGAGGACATTTTGAATGTCCTCGTTTACTCTTATTTTAAAGTATTTAATTTCTTAGCTAATGCTGATTTTTTTCTAGAAGCAGTATTGGCTTTTATTACGCCCTTTGTGCAAGCTTGATCAACTTTTTTTACAGCTTCTTTGAAAGAAACTTCAGCTTTTGATTTATCTCCTTCTGCAACAGCACTTTCAAATGTCTTTACAGCTGTCTTGTATGCAGATTTAATCATATTATTTTGCAATGTTTTCTTTTCTATAATACTAACTCTTTTTATAGCTGACTTGATATTTGGCATTCTTGAAACACCTCCTCTTAATATAATGTAAATTTTCTTAAAATATTTTAACATGCTAAACTTAAAAAAGCAAGACTTTTTGGAAAAAAGAACAAATTTGTTCACAAAAAATTCACATTTCATTATGTTTAAATTCGTTGTATTCTTTAGAAATGTGTGATATATATTTGAAGAAAATTATAAGTATTATAGGAGGCCAAGAATGGTAGCTATTGGAAGTGATCATGGTGGTTATAAGCTAAAAGAGGAAATAAAAAAGTATTTAGATGAAATAGGTGTTGAATATAAAGATTATGGTACATATAGTGAAGAAAGGACTGATTTTCCAATATATGGTGGAAAGGTAGCTGAGGCAGTATCTTCAAGAGAATGTGATACAGGTATACTTATTTGTAAAACAGGTTTTGGTATGACTGTCACAGCAAATAAGTATAGAGGAGTAAGATGTGCAGATTGCTTTGATGTAGAAACAGCTAGACTTGCAAAAGAACATCTAAATGTAAATGTTTTGGCACTTCCTGCAAACTATTTAGATGTTAATAAGGCAGTAAATATCATAAGGACATGGATTGCAGCAAGCTTTCTTGAGGGAAGATATGGAGAAAGAGTACAAATGATAGAAGAAATTGAAGATGAAAATATGAAATAGAGGAGTTATATCATGTGGGGAGATATAATCATAGCATTTACAATAGCCTTTATGACGGCATTTATGGGCACACCTCATACAATAAATTTGGCAAGGAGAATAGGGGCTGTAGATACTCCAAAGGATGCAAGAAGAATAAATAAAGTTACTATGCCAAGGCTTGGTGGCTTAGCAGTAATAGGGGGGTTTTTTGTATCGGTCATTTATCTTATTGTGATAATGACTATTGAAAACAAAATAGATATTACACAAGATAGATATATTAGCAAAATTACAGGATTTACTATAGGTGCACTCATTATAGGGCTTATTTGCTTTTTAGATGATGTTAAAGGAGTGCCAGCACTTATAAAACTATTTTTTCAGGTACTAGCAGCACTTATAGTTATAAAGTTTGGAATTCTTATAGACAATATTACGATTCCATTTTTTAATCTTGAAAATGTGGGAGATTGGTTTTATGTAGTACTTACAATATTTTGGATAGTTGGTATCACAAATGCAATGAATCTTATAGATGGTCTTGATGGGCTTTCTACAGGTATTTCAATCATATCTTGTCTTTCACTTTTAATTATATTTTCACTTAATGGTTCTCCACTTATATCAATACTATTAATTACAGCACTTGGAGGTTCACTTTGTGGATTTTTACCGTATAATTTTAATCCAGCAAAAACATTTATAGGAGATACAGGGTCAAACTTTTTAGGATATTGTCTTTCTATTATATCTATACTTGGTATTGCAAAGACATATACAGCGATTGTAATTGTAGCACCACTTATTGTTCTTGGTCTGCCACTATTCGATACGATTACTTCTATTTTTAGAAGAATAATACATGGAAAATCATTAAAAGCTGTTATTCAGCCAGATACTGAACATTTGCATCACAAGATATTGAAAAAAGGATATACTCAAAAGCAAGCTGTACTTATGTTATATGGTGTCAGTGCAATACTTGGTATTTTTGCAATTATTTTATTAGATAGTGGTATCTGGAAAGCAATATCATTTTTGATAATTATTGGAGCTATCGTTGCAATGGGATATAAGGAATTTGCAAAACAAAGATTAGAGGGAGAAGATTTCGTAGAAAACAGAGATATAAAAGATATAAATCATCTTGAGGAAGACACTGAAAAATTAGATATTTAAAGGCAATAAGATAATATTTTTTGTGTAAAAAAAAGAATTCTAAATCAAAGAATTCTTTTTTATTTTTTTTGATTTACATTAAATTTTCCTTATGATATAATTTTTTGTAGAATAAAATCGAGGTAGTGATTATGAATCAAATTTTGGATTATACCCCAAATGGTGGGGGAAAGACCCCAAATAAAGGAAAAGGGCCTTCAAATATTAATTCTGACAAAGTTGTAAGAATTTTAGCAATATTCTTGATTATATTTGCTATATGTATTATTGGCATAGCAATTTATAGTAGAGTATCTCACAATAAAAAAGCAAAACCTGAAGTTCCAGAAGTAAGTCAGACCGATGCAAAAATTACAACACAAATAGATGAGGAAGGTGGATACATAAGTATAAAAGTATCTCACGACAAAGTTATAAAGAGTATAACATATAGTTGGAATGGTTCAAAGGCCATGGAGGTTCAAATAGATCCAAATAAATCTGAATGGAATTTTGAATTAAAATTACCATCAAATGAAAATAGTCTTTTAATAAGTGTAGAAGATGAAGAAGGACATATTTCAACATACAATGAAAAGATTTCATCTGATTTAGGAGAGGATATCATTGCTCCAACAATTAATATTGAAAAAGGCACAGTTGATGGCAAAGAAATGGTTATAATCACAGCAAAAGACAATGAAAAAATTGCCTTTGTAACATACAGATGGAATGATGAAGATGAGGTCAAAGTTGAATGGGATGAGAATCAGCCTGATGAAAAAACGATAGTTATCAACTTAGAGCCACCAGAAGGAAGAAATGATTTGATGGTTGTTGCATATGATGCAAGTGAAGAGCAAAATTCAGCAAGTGCACCTCAAGTTGTAGATGGTACAAATCAACCTATCATCGAATACAAAAAAGATGAAAATGAAGATATTGTAAATGTAGTAGTAAAAGATGAGTATGGATTGAAAGAACTAGTAGTAACCATAAATGGTCAGGAAGAAGGAAATTTTGATAAAGAAACAATAGAGTCTACAGGAGATTCAAAAAATGTAAACTTACCTATAGAATTATCAAGATATAGTGCTGATACTATAAATATAGTGGTTAGAGCTACAAATATCAAAGGCATTGGTAACGAAAAACCATTTAACATAGAGTATAAATCTAATGATGATCATGATGAAGGGGGAGATGATGAGAATTCAAACAATCCTAACATTAAGATAGAATACCCAGATGTTTCAGAAGCCGCCAACAACGATAAAATGATACCATTTACTGTAAGTTATGAAAGTGAATTAAGCAAGATATCATTATATGTAAATGGCACATACGTAAAGATTAACAACACCGAAGGACAGAAAAACATTGAGATTAAAGTAAAATTTGATGATGATACCATAAAACCTTTACTTAAAGTGGGTGATGGTCAAAAGAACAAAATAGAAGTTGAAGTAAAGGCAGCAGACGGGACATCAAATACTATAATTACACCAGAATTTACTATTGATTCTATATAAATTGAGGAAATTTTTATGATTCATGATATATATATTATTAGTAATGATAAAAAAGAAATAGAAGAACTAAGGAAAAGCTTTAAAATAGAGCAAGACGAATACAATTTCATTTCAATCGATGCTTCAGAAATTGAAGTTGCTCTTAGAAATATACCAGCGATGATTATTATAGATGAAGAATCTGTGAATGCAAATTTCGTTGCGTTTTGTAAGAGTGTCAGAGAAAATGAAGATAATGCAATAACACCTCTTGTTGTTCTTAGCTCAAATAAAGATAGAGACCATATGTTAGATATACTAAAGACAGATGTTGATTATTTTGTAAAAAAACCAATTGATAATGAGTATTTGTTCTTTGTTATAAGAAATCTTATTTCACTTCTTAGTAAAAATAGAAGAATAAGCCCTCTTACTGGGCTTCCTGGTAATGTTCAAATACAAGCAGAAATGAAAAAGAGGTTGCTAAATAAGGAAGCATATGGAATTTTGTATTTCGATTTAGATAATTTTAAAGCATATAATGATGTATATGGTTTTGCAAATGGTGATGAAATAATAAAATTCACGGCAAGAGTTATAACAAAGCACATACATCTTATAAAAAATAGTGACAATTTTGTTGGACACATTGGTGGAGATGATTTTGTTGCAATTGTTAGTCCAACAGATTATGATAAGGTATGCAAAGATATAATTAGCGAGTTTGATAAGTATGCGGTTACGTACTACAATGAAATAGATGTCGAAAGAGGATTTGTTGAAGTTGCAAACAGAAGAGGAATCATAGAGCAGTTTCCGCTTACAACTATCTCTATTGCAGTGCTTGAAGTAGATCCAAGAATTTATAAAACTACACTAGAAATAGGAGAAGTTGCAAGTCAGATAAAGCATAGAGCAAAAACAATGGTTGGAACAAGCTCATATGTTATAAATAGAAGAAGATTTTAATAATAACGGGAAAAAATCCCGTTTTATATTGCCTGAGGGGAGAGAAATGCTACAAAATTTTGAATTTTATGAAAATAAAAAAATAGAAAATATGATAAATATAAATGACTATACTAATGTTTTAAATTATTTTCATTACAGATATACAGATTTATTAAAGAATTTTCTTATAAAAAACAATGTAGAGGTAAATGAAAAAGATTGTCTTATAGATTATATAGTAAAGACACGTGTATTTATGCCAAAATACAATAGTAGTACATATCAGATTTCAAATGCGCTCTATAATGAAGATCTTTCTGAAAAAGAAAAATGTGATATTATAAAAAATAGCTATAAAGATGTTTTTAAAACATTTGAAATATAAGAGGGTTATACTAATGACAAATGAATTTAAAGCTGTAAGAATGGACAAAAAAAATCCCAAATGGGAAAATTGTATAAGTAGAGTAAAATCCTTGTATACACCTATAAATACTGAAAGAAGTGAATTTGATAGGGACTATACAAGGATTATTAATTGTAATGCATATAGAAGGCTAAAGCACAAAACACAAGTGTTTTTTGCTCCTGAAAATGATCATATATGTACAAGACTTGAACATGTGAACTATGTTGATTCCATAAGCAATTCAATTGCAAGTATACTGGGACTTAACGAAGAACTAACAAGATCAATTGCTATTGCACATGACATAGGGCATAGTCCATTTGGGCATCAGGGAGAGTTTATACTTTCTGAAATTGCAAAAAGAGAATATGGAGGAACTTTCTGGCATGGTTGGAATGGAAAACACGTAGTAGATGACTTAGAACTTTTGGAAGATAAGAATGATATAAAGAGAAATTTAAATCTGACATATTGTGTAAGAGATGGCATACTTGGCCACTGTGGAAATCCAAACAAAAATGGACAAAAACCAAGGGATGAATTTATAGATTTAGATGAATTTACTCATTCAAATAAATATGCACCATATACTTGGGAAGGCTGTGTTGTAAAAATTGCAGATAATATTTCATACTTGGGACGAGACTTAGAAGATGCAAAAGAAATGAAGATTATTACTGAATCAGATATAAAATCCATAGATAAATCAATTGAAGAAATAAGAGTAAACAATACCAGCATTATTGGATATTTCATTAATGATTTATGTGAGAATAGTAGTGTTGAAAATGGTCTTAAATTTTCTGATGAAGCATATAAAAATATGGAAAAAATAAAAAAGTTTAATTACACAAAAATATACACGAATGAAAGGATTCAGCCTACAATAAGATATTTTAGAGTACTAATGAATGAGATTTATTATACAT
>CAYYBL010000012.1:0-31595 GCA_964470175.1 uncultured Lachnospiraceae bacterium
ATTTTATTTAGATTAATATATTACAATTAATTTTTTTTGTCAAAAAATCATATTTTTTTAGCAATAAGTGCTTTTATCTTTATTCCTTGGCTTATAAACATTTTTTCATGCTCTGTTTCTATATTTTCTAAAAAAATATTTTCACTTTGAAGATCAAATGTCTTTTTTATTATCTTGAAATTACATTCCTCAAAATAAACTAAACTATCTTCAAATAGTTCATCTGAATCTGTTTTAAAATAAATCTCTCCATCCTCTGTCAAAAAATCACGATATTGGTTAAGCATTCTCGGATGAGTGAGTCTTCTTTTATTGTGCTTAACCTTAGGCCATGGATTGCAAAAATTTATGTAAATCCTTTCAACTCTATCATTACTATCAAATACATCCGATATTTTTTCAACATTTGCCCTTATCAAAAATAAATTTGAAGGCATTTCATAGTCATATGCAACCTCAATATTTCTTTTTGATAATCCTAGCATTGCCTCTATCATGTCTAATGCTATATAATTTATATCTTTGTTTTTGCTTGCAAGAGTAGAAATAAAAATACCTTTTCCGCATCCAAGTTCTATGTGAAGAGGATTTTCTTTATTTAAAAATTTCTCATTCCATTTTCCTTTATAGATACTTGGATCATCAATATAAAATTCAGCATTTTCAAGTTCTTCTTTTGCCCACTTTTTTCTTCTTATTCTCATATCAATTCTTTCTTTTATGAATGTTTCTTATACGTATCTCTATATAACTTTGTAGTTTTTACTACTTCTCCATTTTTTTCAAATACTCTATATGAATCTACCACCAAACTATTATCTGAATTCTTTATAGTCTCAGTCTTTATGTATATCTTGTCATAATCATCTTCGGTTCTTAGTCCATATATATTTACTGTAGCTACCCCACCACTAACATCTGCTTCAATTTTCACAGGATAATTTCTTCTATTTTTAAATTGAAAGTCTTGTGCACCCCATACTACTGTCGCATCTCTTCCTGCTTTTACGTATGATGGGACAAACATGTGATTTCTTCTTTGCTCTATTTCCATATCTGCCGCAATAGCTGCATTATATAATGTAGAAGAAATCTGACATATTCCTCCGCCTATACCATCTACTACTTCTCCATCTTGATAAATAGCTGCATTCTTGTAGCCCGCTGAAGAGGTCCTTTTTCCTACAGTTCTGTTATATGAAAAAATATCTCCTGGCATTACAACTTTGCCATCTATCTTGTTTGCTGCAAGTTTAAGATTTGTAGTTCTATTTGGATTATTTACATACTCTGTAGAAAATGATGCAAGCAAATTTGGAAATGCTTCTCTTCCAAAATCATTTACAGTAACTTCTGGATATGTATAATTAAGTGCTATTTTGTATTCTGTAGCTTTTGGTTCATTTGAAATATCATTTTTTAAATCATCCACGTTGAAATCAACACCTGTAACATCTGCAAATACAGCATATGGATCTGTAGTAAAATATGCATTTTGCATTTCAGTGTATACCTCATCATGTATTTTATCTACATCAATAGGATCTGGATAAATTGTATATGTAGGAATTGATACATACTTTTCCGTAAAAGTATTGTTTTGGATAGCATCTATGATAGAATTGCTTAGCTGCTCATATTTTATTCCCGCACCATTTACACCATTTACCACAATAAGTTCATCATCTTCAATATAATAGTCTGCTTGTTCTAGTTGATCAGGTAAATAAATTTCTACATTTTTGATGTACGATGTTAAAGCTTCCTCATTATAACTAAAAATTGGATCAATGTTGATATTACCCATAGAGACATTGATGTATTCTTTCATGTTTTGCATCATATCACCATTTTTTGCAATATTAAGAGCAAGATCTACTGATGATTCTACATCATATACAGCATTTATTTGTTCAATCTCTAAATAATAAATATTTCCTTTGTAAACAAGCTCAATATGATTGTTTAAAATAGTATCGAGATTTGATGATACTTTTTCTATCGCTTCATCTCTAGTAAGCCCAGATACATTTATACTTTTTATAAAAACACCATTTTGAATAACATCTGAACTTTCTATCTTATTATAAATTACAAAAAAAATAATAAGACAAATAATAAATACGATCATTATAAAAAATAATAATTCAATAAAAATATTATTCGTCTTAAATTTTTTTAATAATTTTTTAGTATTGCCTTTGAAAACTTCAAATTCTGGCATAGCATACCTTCTTAAATTATTATTTTATTAATTTTCATTAAGTTTACTTTCAACCAATTTATGATCACTATTGTCCTCATCATCTTTTCTTAGGATAAATCCAGTAGCAATCGGTCTGGTCTTGTGAGCTCCAGTACTATCTATAGGGTCATTTACTATGACATTATTTACTACCAAAACACTTGATGTACCACCATCTAAGTTTGCTGCATTATATGCTCCGTATCTTTGCATTACTTCAATAAGATCATCCATATCAGCACCAAGTTTTCCAGCTCTTCTTCCATCTAGTACAAGGAATAGCACAATACCATCTTTTCTTTGAGCAATAACTGTACGAGGAGCATCGCCCCATCCGCCATTACCAACAATCTTTGATGCTTTTCCATTTACTATAAGAAATGGTCCGAATGTAACTGCATCACGGATCTTCTTCTGTTTTACTTGAGCAAGAGTCATCTTCTCAAGTATCAAAATATTATCCTCATTAAATCCTATAATTCCACCAGAACCACTATATGATTTTGATGTAATCATTTTACCTTGAGACATTGTGATACCAAGAGGTGAACCACCTGTACTATTGAAGTTTGGATCGTCAAAACCTCCTCCATTGATAGCAATCATAGCATCTGCATTTTTTGCCATAGTAGTAAGGTATTGACCTGATTTTCCAAGATTATCTGTATAAACTGTCTCTATCCTAGATGGATCGTATACAGCAACCAAATATCCAAAATAATTCTTTTCATTTATTTCTATAATCTTATAATCATTATTATTTGGATCTCTTTCAAGTATGGCTCTTTCATACTCATTCTCATAATATGTAGAATTACCATTTGCAAAATTTATCTCAGAAATATTCGTATCTTCTACTATTTCTTCAACTTTATTCTTATCTAATATATAATTGATGGTATCATCATCATAAAACCAAGTTGCAAAATATTGATGAGTCATTGTAGTCATAGCTGTAGTTACAAGCCATTCTCTGAAACCTATATATGGTCCATATAATAAAAACATAACTACAATTATACCTATTGTCCCTAAATTAAACATCGCCTTTAAAAATCTTGTAAGTGGTGATCCACGTCTTCTTCTCTTTTTCTTTTTACCCATTTCTTCTTTTGTCTCCTTAGGTGCTTCTATAACAATCTCTTCTTTATCTATAACAGAATCTATCCTATTCATTAAGTATCCTCTTTCTTCTAAATCATTTGAATTCACAACTTGTTAGATAATAACATTATTGAACATTTTTTTCAACTTTTCTATGCAAGAAATTTTGTATTTTGTCCATCACAAACTTAATCGCATCATCTTTCATGATAATAAGTGAAATAATGTATGTTATAAATCCTATAGCTACTTCCAAAACAAGTATCACTAAATTGTACTTAAACTCTTGTGCAACATAAAATAAACTAAATAATACTTTCACTAAATTGCAAGCAAAAAACATTATAATAGCTGAAATCATATATTTTACGCTAATATCCAAAAATTCTTTTATATTAAAATCATTTTTTATAAAATATAGTTGCACTGTTATGACTATAAGTTCTGACAAAACAGTTGCAATTGATGCGCCGATTGACTTAAATTTTATTATCAGAATGTAATTTAAAATAAAGTTCACAACAACGCCTATCATTATAGAAATTGTATATTCTTTTTGCCTTTTTGAAGGTACCAAATATTGTGTCCCTACTACGTTTCCAATTCCCATAAGTAATACTATAGGAGAAATAATCCTCATAAGTATTATTACTTTATCATATCCCTTTCCAAAAAAGATTGGTACAAAGTTGTCAGCAACTACTATGATTCCAAACATTATCGGAAAAGCAAGAAAGAAAACAAATTTGAAAGACATCTTCATGTAGGATTTTATTTTTTCTTTGTCTCCACTTGCAAATGTATTTGCTATCCTTGGAATCATTACTACTCCAAGTGAAGTAACAATCGTGAGTAAAAGTCTAATTACTTTTTGACCTTGGTCATAAAAACCAGTTTCTGTTTTATCTTTTACAAGTACACCTATCATTGTCGTATCAAGTATTTTATAAAGCTGATTTGCAATTTGTGGTATAAAAAGAAGTAAAATTTGAGGTATATGCCTTTGAATGTTTAAATTCTTGACTTTTACTCCTCTTAAATATTTTGGCAAATATAGCCAAAGTGAAAGGTTTCCTAAAAGATCAGCAAGTGAATAAATAAGTGTAAATAATGCCAAATCATCTTTGTCTTTTACAAATATAAAAACTAGTGAAACACTACAAACCCTAACAAGTACATTCCTTATAACTGTCCTTTTAAATTCCTCTAATCCTTGAAAAAACCAGCTTATATCAAATCCTGCAGCAATTATTTCTAAAAATAGTATCCTATAGAAAACACTATATTCTGATTTTCTCATAAAGAAAATGAAATAAAAAATAGATGCGATAGATATTGTAATAAAACGAAATATGATTATTTCAATAAAAATCTTTTTTCTTTTCTCAACATTTTCCTGCGCATACGCAATCTCTCTTTGCCCATATAAAGCTATTCCAAGAGAACCAAACAATATAAAATAAGTAACAATTGCATAAGTATAACCATATATACCTATTCCATTTGCACCAAGTACTCTTGAAAGATATGGCGTAGTAATAAGAGGCAAAACTAGAGTAAGGACTTGATAAAACATGTTGTACAAATAATTTTTAGTAATGCTTTTTTTTGCCATTTATTATTTTTTCTTTTTCTCCTTCTTTTCTTTTTTCTTCTTTTTGTCTTTGTCTTTATCATCATGCTTATAGAATAATGCTTCTTCTCTTTCTTTTCTAATTTGTTTAAGTCTCTTTAGAATATATCTCAAGAAGAAGAATAGTATAAGCATTGCAACAATGAACAATACGAAATATGTAATTCTTATTGCTCTATTAATACTCTCATAATTTTCTCTTGTCGTATAATCCTCGTTTATATTGTATTCTGAAATATTAGTCTGTGTCTGATTTTGAGTAAGAGGATAATCAGATACAGATATGTACTTATATGTATGAAATTCATCAATCATAAACTTAATGCCAGAACAATCTGTCTGCAAAAAGTAATCTTTTAGAATAACTCTGTAATTACCATCATCAAGATTTATTTTGAATTGTACATACTTCTTGTCCTCGTGATCGATATATCCTACTACATCATTTTTTCCTATTGCTATACAATACTGTCTAAGTTCTATTTCATTTGATTTTACAGAATACTTGTCATTCAAAAAGAAATTGACATATCCAAGGTAGTCTTCATTATCCATATATTCTTGAATCTTGTCTGACTTTTCTTTTTCTACTTGAAACTCATTATCATGATTATTGTTTACGAATTTTTGCATGTTAAATCTTAATAAATCTGTAGGAAATAGTAAATAAACCTTACATCCTGTTGTAAGATAATTTAAATGAAGATTAACATCTATTTCAGGAAGAGTAAGTGGTTCGTAGTCATGATATTCACTTTCAGATCTATCTCTATCGTAACCAGTATAGTTTTCTACAGGTATAGTCCTTCCAGAAAGATCCGATGGAACCTCTGTCATAAACTCTTCTGCTCTTCTTCTTGCAGCCTCTTCCTCTTCTGGTGTAAGAGCTGTAAATCCAGTAATGTTTTTATCAAATAGGTCATCATTAGTAGACCTCTTCATTATAAGAGTATTTCCAGACTGGGTTTTTACTTCTTGAGATGTTCCTCCAACTACCCCTTCTGCTGGCGCAGTTGCTTCTCCTTCTGTTGCTATAGACATTACATTCTGAAATGTCATAAACAAAAATACAGATATTATTAAAATCTCAACAAAAAATTTTGTAATTTTTTTCATAAGTTTTAGTATCCCTTAAATTTTTAACTTCTTTTGTTATACCATAAAATCATTTTTTATACAATATGAATGAATTTGTAAATATAATAAAAAAAACCTAAAAATCTAAAGATAATTTAAATTTTTAGGTTTTATTTTTATTTTATTTTTTTTGCAACTTCTTCAATAATTCTCTGCTTTGCTTCATCAAAAGGCATAATCATGTGTGTTGCGGCAGCCTTTATATGTCCGCCTCCTCCAAAAATCACGCATATATCAGAAACATTCACATAGTCATTTGATCGAAGCGATGCCTTGTAGCCTCTTGGGGTACTATATAAAAATATAGATACTTCTACTCCTTCTACATTTCGACCAATTTCAACTATCCCTTCTTTATCACCTGCATGAAGTTCAAGATTTTTCGTATCTTCCTCTGTGATATAGGTAAAAGCAATTTTTCCATCACATAAAAACTCTAGTCTACTCATTGCAAGCTTATGAGCTTCAAACTTTGACCTTGATAACACATGAAGAGCTTGTCTATATATTTTTGATAAATTAATTCCTTTATTTAGTACAAATGATGCAAAATCAAAAGTCTCTATTGTAACATTTTCATCTTTAAAACCATTAGTATCAGTGATAATACCTGTAATAAGACATGTTGATATTTCCTTCGTAAGTTCTATCCCCATATATTCAAAACTTGATACAAGTATTTGACAAGCTGCAGGTGAAACGTGATTCACTATATTTAGATCTGCAAACATTGTATTTTTATCATGATGATCAACTTGCACTTTAAATTTAGCATTTTCAAAATATGGTATATATTCTCTATTTATTCTATCAAGCGATGAACAATCTAGTGCTATTACTAAATCGTATATTTTGTCCTCTTCTGGATCTTGAACAACATTTTCTTTTCCAGGCAAGAAATCAAAGTTTCTTGGTATATTCTTCATTAATATATCTACTTTTTTACCTATGTTTTTAAGTGCAAGGGACATCGCAAAAGCACTTCCTATCGCATCACCATCTGGTTGCTCATGAGCAAGCACTAAAATATCATTCGCAATATCAATCTGATTCTTCCATTCATCTAAAGTCATTTAATAATCCTCTTCTTCTATTTTTTTAAATCCTTTGTAATATCTTTCAAAATTTCATCTATTCTTGAACCATATTCAATTGAATCATCAAATTCAAATACAAGTTCAGGTGTGTATCTAAGATTTAATGATCTCGCAAGTGATGATCTTATGTAGCCACTTGCTTGTTTTAATATCCTAAGATTTGCTTTTCTATCTTTTTCATTAATCATACTTACATACACTCTAGCATATTTAAGATCTGGTGAAGTATTTACCTTCGTAACACTAATCAGACCAGTCAAATGAGGATCTTTCACCTCATTTGATATGATACCACTTAATTCTTTTTTTATTTCTTCATTTACTTTATTCATTCTATTTGGTTTAGAACCCATAATTATTTTTTAACCTCTTCCATAACATAAACTTCTAATTGGTCTCCTTCTTTTAAGTCATTGAAGTTTTCTATTTGAAGACCACACTCATATCCTTTTTCAACTTCTTTAACATCATCTTTAAATCTTTTTAGTGATATAAGTTTTCCATCATGTATAACAATATTGTCTCTAATTATTCTAATACCAGCATTTCTACTAATCTTTCCTGTAAGTACATATGATCCTGCGATAGTTCCAACATTTGAAATTTTGAATGTTTGTCTTATTTCAGCTGTACCAATAACTTTCTCCTCATATACAGGATCAAGCATACCTTTCATAGCAGCTTCAACATCGTTTATTGCATCGTAAATTACTGAATATTGCTTTATTTGAACACCTTCTGTATCCGCAATTGATTTTGCGATAGGATCTGGCCTTACATTGAAAGCGATGATTATCGCATCTGATACTTTTGCAAGAGTAACATCAGATTCAGTAACTCCACCAACAGTTGCATGTATAGCTTTTACTTGGACTTCATCATTTGATAATTTTTCAAGTGATTGAGTAAGTGCCTCTACAGAACCTTGAACATCTGCTTTGATGATAAGATTTAGATTCTTTAAGTTTTCTCTTTCAATCTTTGTAAATAAGTCATCAAGAGTAACAACATTATTTGCTTGTATATTCTTTTCACGTTTTTCTGCTTGTCTCTTTTCTATTAAGTGTTTAGCAGTTTTTTCATCTTTAACTTCGTAGAATATATCTCCTGATTCTGGTACTTCAGTAAGTCCCATGATAGATACTGGTGTAGATGGACCTGCTGATTTTATCTTCTTACCTTTATCATTTACCATACTTCTTATTCTACCTATTGTAGATCCTACTATTACAGTATCTCCTACATCAAGTCTTCCTCTTTGTACAAGCAAGTTTGCAACTGGTCCTTTTGATTTATCAAGTCTAGCTTCAATAACAGTGCCTTTAGCCTGTTTCTTAGGATTTGCTTTTAAATCAAGAACATCTGCTTCAAGAAGTACCATTTCTAGAAGCTCATCAATACCTTGTTTTTTCTTAGCTGAAATATTTACAAATATTGTGTCGCCTCCCCATTCTTCAGGAACCAAATCATATTTCATAAGCTCTTGCTTTACCTTATCAGGATTGCTATCTGGCAAATCAATCTTATTTATAGCAACTATTATAGGAGTATTTGCAGCTTTAGCATGATTTATAGCTTCTACCGTTTGTGGCATAACTCCATCATTTGCAGCAACGATAAGTATAGCAATATCAGTGATCATTGCTCCTCTTGCACGCATAGCAGTAAATGCTTCGTGTCCAGGAGTATCAAGGAATGTAATATCTCTTCCATTTATATTTACCTGATATGCACCAATGTGCTGAGTAATACCTCCAGACTCTCCCTCGATAACATTTGTACTTCTTATAGCATCAAGAAGTGAAGTCTTACCATGATCAACATGTCCCATTACCACTATTACTGGTGGTCTTGGTTTTAAGTCCTTCTCGTCATCTTCAGTTTCATCTATAAGTATATCTTCATCTGTTACAACATTCTTCTTTACTGCATTTATTCCATATTCTTGAGCTACTAAAAATGCTGTATCAAAATCCAAATCGTTATTTATAGTAGACATTATTCCTAAATCTAATAGTTTCTTAATAACATCTCCACTTGTAACTTTCATCTCAGAAGCCAAATCCTTAACAGAGATATTATCTGGTATAGTTATTTCTGTAAGTTTGAATATCTTTTGCTTGATTCTATTTTCTTGTTTTGGTTTTTTCTTTCCACGTCTTCCTCTTTCAGTGCTTAAATCATAGTAGTCAAGCATATCACCCTTTTCAAACATATTTGAAAGTTTGTTTTGTCTCTTTAAGTTATTTAATTTATCTTCATCAATTTCAGATCTTCCACCCTTTTTGTTCTTCTTAAATGGTGTTGCGCTATTTGCACTTTCTTCTTTTCTTGATTGCTTAACTTTATCCTTAGCTCTATTGCTGAAATCTCTTTGGCCTTCTGATTTATCTAAAGGAATATCTACTGCAAGTGAATCATCGCTCTTTGGTTGATTATTTCTTACAAAATTATTATTTCTATTACTTTCAAATCTATTTTGATTATTTCCATCTCTTTTGAAGTTACCGCTTTGTGCATTTTTATTATTTGGTGACTTTCTATCAGTATATCTTTCACCATTCTTTTCATTAAAGTTTCTTCTGTCTGTCACTCTTCTATTGTTTTGAACGTTATTATTCTTATCATTTGAAATATTTTCATGAGTTTCTTCTTTTTTCTCTACTTGTGGCTCTTTTTTTGGAGCATCAGAAACAGGCACTTCACTTTTTTCTACTGAAGCACTTTTTTCTTCCTTTTTCTCTTCCTTTTCAGGCTTTACTTTATTAATACCTAGAAGTTCACTAACTGTTAAAGGTTTTGTTGGTTTATTTCTATACACAATGTTGTAATCTTTTTTTCTTTTATTCTCTATAAAACCAACTTCCTCTTTCGGCTTTTTCTTTTCAGGTTCTTTCTTTTCATCCTCATTTTTTATGATAACTGCTCTCCTAATAATAACTGGTTCATCATTAGAGGTATTGTTTGCTTTTTTCTTTTTTTCCATAAATTTCTTATTGAAACTCCTTTAAAAATATTTATTTTATAATAACTTTTCTTATCTCTTCATAAATTTCATCAGGTATGTTTGTTTCTAATGCTTTACTTAATCTTTTTGATTTTATGAGTTTATCTAAGCAACTTTCATTTTTACAAATATATGTGCCTCTACCATTCTTCTTTCCTGTAGGATCAACACATACAACATTCTCACTCGTTCTTACAATTCTAATTAATTCATTTTTTGGTTTTTTTTCATTACATCCAAGACAGGTTCTCTCTGGAATTTTTTTCATATTATTTATTCCTTTACTTCAGATTTTTTTGGTCTTCCTCTCTTTTTTGGTTTTTCTTCTACTACTTCTTCAGCTTTTTCTTCTTCTTCAGGTACTTCATTTTCCTCACTTACTGTCTCAACCTCTTCCACAGCTTCAGCTTCTTCAGCACCTTCACCATTTTCATTCATTTGAGCTAAAATAATTTCTCTTATCTGTGACTCAGATTTTATATCAATTTTCCAATTTGTAAGTCTTGCTGCAAGTCTAGCATTTTGTCCAGATTTTCCAATTGCTAGTGACAATTGATCATCAGGTACGATAACTTGTGCAGATTTTTCATCAACATTTACATCTACTGCCATTACTTGAGCAGGAAGAAGTGCTGCTGAAATATATATAGAAGGATCTTCATTCCATTCAATTACATCAATTTTTTCACCATTTAGTTCATTGATAATGTTTTGTATACGTACACCCTTTTGACCAACACATGAACCAACTGGATCTATGTTTTCGTCTCTAGAATATACAGCAACCTTACTTCTAGAGCCTGGATCTCTTGATACACTCTTTATTTCTATTATTCCCTCGTATATTTCAGGGATTTCAAATTCAAATAATTTTCTTACAAAATCATGATGACTTCTTGAAATAGTAACTTGTGGCGTACCTTTAAGTCCTTTTTCTACTTTTAGTACATATCCTTTTATTTTGTCATTTACATGATATGTCTCTGTAGGTATCTGCTCTTTTGTTGGCATAACACCTTCTAGCTTACCAAGATCCATTACAACCATTCTGTCATCAACTTTTTGTATAATACCAGAAACTATCTCACCCTTTTTGCTGTTGAATTGATTAAATACCATGTCTTTTTCTGCTTCTCTAATCTTTTGGATAACAACTTGTTTTGCTTTTTGAGCAGCAATTCTACCAAAATCACTAGGAAATACTTCAATAAAAACTCTATCTCCTACCTTATAGTTTTTATCAATTTTGTGTGCATCCTTTAGTCCAATTTCAACTTCTGGAATAGCAAGCTTTGATACAACTTCTTTTATAGAATAGATATGCATTTCACCTGTACGTTTATCAATTGTAACCTTTACATTATCTTGTCCATCATCTAAATCGTAATTTTGTTTATAAGCCTTTACTAGAGCTTCTTCTAATGCACTTAGTAAATAGTCTTTGCTTATACCCTTTTCTTCCTCAAGTATTGTTATCGCTGAAATCAATTCTTGCAAGTCAATTTTTTTCATTTTCCTTTTTCCTCCTAAAATTCAAATATAGTCTTTGCTTTTGCTATATTTTTTGAATCTACTTTTAAAATTTTATCATCTAAAATTATTTCTACATATTCATCATTGTATTCTTTTAGAATACCAACAATTTCTTTTTCTTTATCGATAGGTGTAAATAGTTTTAAAGATATTTTATTTCCTATTTGATCCATAAAATGCTTTTTTGTTCTAAGATTTCTTTCAATTCCAGGTGAAGATACTTCTAAGTAGTATTGATTTTTTATGATATCTTTTTCATCAAGCACATCATTTATAGAATTTGTCACAACTTCGCAATCGTGTATATCTATAGAACCACTTTTGTCTATAAATACTCTTAAATAAAAATCTTTTGCTTCCTTTTCGTATATAACATCGTATACTTCATAGCCTAAGCTATTTATTATGGGCTCTACTAATTCCATAACTTTTTTTTCGACATTATTTGACATATTTTTCTCCTAACACAAAGAATGAGTGGGATTTGTTCCCACTCAAGCTAACTCACTATTAAGACATAAACATTATACAATATTTTAAATATAAAAATCAAGTATTTTTTTAAATTTTTATACTTCAACTACCCAATTAAATTTATCTTCTATCTTTCCTGTCTGGATTCCTGTTATTGTATCATATAATTTTTGGCTTACTTCTCCTATTTTATGATCATTTACCTCATATACATTATTACCAAATTTTAAAGTTCCAACTGGAGAAATAACAGCTGCTGTACCTGATCCAAAAACTTCTTCTAGAGTACCATCTTTGGCAGCACTTTCTAGTTCATCAGCAGAAATTTTTCTTTCCTCTACAACATATCCCCAATCCCTGCAAACTTCTATAACAGAATTTCTTGTAACTCCTGGCAAAATACTTCCATTTAGCATTGGTGTCACTATCTTACCATCTATCTTAAAGAAGATATTCATTGCTCCAACTTCTTCTATATATTTATGTTCTACTCCATCTAGCCATAATACTTGTGAATATCCTGCCTCATGAGCCTTTTCTTGAGAAAGTAGTGATGCCGCATAATTTCCACCTGTTTTTGCCTCACCAATTCCACCTCTTACTGCTCTAACATACTCATCTTCTATCCATATCTTTACTGGATTTAGTCCCTCTTTATAGTATGCTCCAACAGGAGAAAGAATTATCATAAATATATATTTTGAAGATGGTCTAACTCCTAAAGATGGCTCTGTTGAAATAATAAATGGTCTTATATACAAAGATGAACCTTGCTTTTTAGGAATCCAATCTTTATCTATTCTCACAACCTCTTTTACTGCTTGCAAAAAATCTTCTTCTGGTATCTCGGGTATGCAAAGTCTTCTATTAGAATTATTTGCTCTTTCGATATTTTTTTTAGGTCTAAATAAAACTATTCTTCCATCAACTGTTAGATATGCTTTCATTCCTTCAAACATTGTTTGTCCATAATGAAATACCATAGCAGCTGGTGAAATTTCAAAATCTTTGTATTCTTCAATTCTAGGATTTATCCATCCCTTTCCTTCTTCGTAGTCCATTTTAAACATATGATCCGTGAAGATAGTTCCAAATTCTATTTCTTGATCTTCATTTGGCTTTTCTTTTAAATTTTTACTTATTTCAATTTTAATGTCTAACATATTTCATACTCTCCTTATCAAAAAATCTCTATATCAAAATAATATAGAGATTTCTTCTTTAATTAGATTTAAAATATCATTCTTGTCAAATCATGTCAAGATTTTTGTTACGTAATTGTATGCCTATTTCACTCTTACATATCCACTCTTTTCAATCATTTCCTGACCTTCATCACTTAAGACAAAGTCTATCAATTTCTGAACATTCTCATTTTTGTTTGATTTGTTATAAACTGCATAAAACTCACTAGTAATTGGATAAGAATCGTTTTTTATGTTTTCTGGATTTGGATACACACCATCTACTGAAAGCATCTTAACTGCTCCATTTTCAACAACATCTTCTACATAAAATCTAAAAGAAAATCCTATGCTTCTTCCAAGAAAACCAAGTAAGTTTGATTTCATTGGTGTATCACCCATTAAGCTCTGCATCGCTGATTGACTACCACTACCTTCATTCCTCTGAATAGCAGCGATATAGCTATTTTCTCCTCCAACTTCTTCCCAATTTTTTATCTCTCCTGCATAAATTTTCTTTATTTGATCCAAACTTAAATTATCTACAGGATTATCTTTATTTACAATAAATACAAAAGCATCCTTGCCAATTGGGACAAATTCTAACTCTACCCCATTATCCATGGCATATTGTTCCTGCTCTTTTGATGCCTTAACACAAATGACTACATCTGCAGTACCATCTACTATTTTTTTGTATGCTCCTCTTGTGTTTGTATATTGCAATTTACTATTTTCAGTAAAATTTTCACCATCAAATTCTACACTATCTTCTGGGTACAATGACCCCACAATTCCTGAAAAAACCGGATATAGTCCAGCTGCTCCATCTATAATTGGAAGCTCACCTTCCAAATTTTCATGCTCGACTTTTATCACTTTTGAATCCTCATCAAATGGCAAATATTTACTAAGTTCTATAGATTTTGCTTGCATTTCTGGACTTGTGCTATTCTTGTATAATCTTGTAAAATTGCAATAAACAATCAAATCGAATATGACAAAAAATAATATCAATACTATTATCTTAAAAATTTGTTTTTTAAATTTCTTTTTATCCTCTATAATCATATCTTTACCCTTTATTTGCTATATATGAAATAATGGAACATATCTCATATAAATGCATAGTATAAATGGCTAGTAGCAAAAAGCTTCCAGCCCAAATAAATGAAATAATATATACTATAGTATTATATAACCTATCACTCATAGCACTCCTCCTAAATCATTACATGTTGTTCATAATACTTGCAGTAATCGCTCTTATAATCATGGCATAACCGCATCAAGACTGTTAAAAGTAGTAAAATATCTATTATCAAATTTAAAACATAACGAGCAGTCGAATGTTTGATATCTTCTGATTTTTTCACACTTTTAACAATTCTTATAATATTGATTATTGCTATTATAATCAATATTATTGGCGGAGCTATAACAAATAAAATAATCAAACTATTTGTTATATTATAATATAATGAAGTTAAAAACATACCAATCTTTCCCCCTATTTTTTTACTTTATTAATTATCTAACAATACTTTTTTTGCTATCTCGAAGTCTTGCAGAGTAATTCTACTTGAATCAGCAAATATATTTTGCTCTTTTAATTCTTCTATTTTGTCGAAATCTACCCACTCAGCTTTTTCGACTTCTCTTTCTGCCAAAACTAAATCCTGCACTTTTACATCTACTTTGAATGCCCACAAATCAAAAAATTTATAGTCATTCTTAAAAGTCTTAAGTAAGTAGCCATCTTCCTTATTTAAATTGATTCCCAATTCTTCTTTTTTTTCTCTCACAACTGCATCAGCGCTTTCCTCGCCTTGAGCAACTCCACCACCGCTGAATTCCCAATAGCCAGGATACCTATCCTTGTTCATTGTCCTCTTACTAATCAAAATCTTTTGATCTGAATTGATAAGAAGTGCTCCAACACCAATTATGAACTCGCCAGGTTCAAGTCTATCTCTCCCTCTTATCTTTATATATCCTTTTTTATTTCTATTACAATCATATATATCAACTGGTTCCATGTAAACCTCCAATTATTTTAATCAAGTATCTCACATCTTTTTGAATTATACGATGTACATATATATGTTTCATAATTAGTTTTCAATTTTTCAAATGCTTTTTTTGCTAACTCTCTATCTCTGAAAACACCATACACACACGAGCCAGAGCCAGTAAGCAAAGTCCCTATCGCACCATTTCTTATGAACTCTTTTTTTATATTTTGAATTAGCTCATATTCTAGCTGAACATCTTCAAATGAGTTATACAAGTTTTCTGCAATCAATTCTATGTTATTTTGCTCTAGTCCCATAATTATCTTATTTGAAATATCTAACTTAACTATATTTTTTCTTTGATCTATTAGATTATACATTTCTTTGGTATTACAACATATATTGGGTTTTATAATTACAATATAATATTTAAAAGTAGTATTTATAGTTGAAATTTTATTCCCTATTCCTTCAGCAAGTACAGCATTATCATAAAAGCATGGTACGACATCCGCACCCATACTTTTTCCAATAGCTTCCATTTCTATTTTAGATAGATTCAAATCAAATAATTTATTTATACCTACAATAAAGCTTGCACAATCTGTACTGCCACCTCCTAAGCCTGCTTGCATTGGTATTCTTTTATTTAGGATTACTTTAATTCCGGTAATACCATATTTTTCTTTTAATTTAAAATATGCCTTGTAAATAATATTTTCTTCACTTTTTAAACTATCTACATTGCTTATTAATTCGAATTTATCAATCTTATTTTTTTCTATATATATTTCATCATATAAATTGATTTTTTGAAATATAGATTTTATGTTGTGATAATTATCTTTTCTTTTATCTAGTACCTCTAAACTAAGATTAATCTTTGCTCTTGCTTTCAAATATATTTTGTCCATTTTTCAACCTTTTTCTTAAATTATCCTACTGTGATACACGCAAACACATTGATACCATTGCCTTTTCCAAATTCTGTTAATTCTTCTCCAGAAGTTGCTGTAATGCCAACACAATTTTCTTTTATATTTAATAATCTAGCTATATTTTTTCTCATTTCATCAATCTTAGGATTAATCTTAGGTACCTTACACTCTATTGATATTGAAATATGCTGCACGGGTTCATCCAAATATTTGAGTGCTTCTTTTAAATATTCTTCGCTATTTTTTATTCCTCTCCTACTACACATTTCATCTGCAATTTTTCCTAGTATATTTTTACATGTAACTCCAGAAATTGCATTGGTAATAGCATGCAAAACCACATCTCCATCACTATTAGCTACCAAAGAATAATTTTCTTCAAATTTAACTCCTGCTAGGATTAATTCTTTGTCTGGATTATTGTAATCTATTTTATGACTATCTTGGCCAATTCCTACTTTCATATTATCTCCCATATTTTTTTTCAAACTCATCTATTATTTGAATAAGATCCTCTGGCAAATACTCCTTTGCCTTTTTCTTTATATTCTCTGGGATACCATAATATGCCTCTGCTAAACCTCCAATAATGGCTCCAATTGTATCGCTATCACCACCGATAGAAATCGCGTTTCTAATACAATCTTCAAAATCGGTAGATTCATAGAAACACTCCAATGCAGGTGGCATAGTACCTTGAGTGGATACATCAAATGTATATGTCTTCTGAAGTTCATCGACAGATTGACCCAATTCATAATAATTCTCGGTCATATACTTTTTTATTTCTTCTTTACTCTTTCCATTTCTTGCCATATAAATTGCAACTGAAATAGCTTCTGCTCCTTTTAGTCCTTCAGGGTGATTGTGAGTCACTTCTGTGACTTTCTTCGAAAGTGCTTTTGCTTCTTCTATAGCCCCCGCTACAAATCCCACTGGACTTACTCTCATTGCTGAACCATTTCCCCAGCTATTGTATGGTTTAGGATTTTCATCAACTAGCCATCTAATGAAGCTTCCGCCATATCCAACATCATAATATTTTCTTCCTATTTTCTGCATACACTCTACAGCCTTTTCAGATAAATCTGAATAATCACTTTTCGATTCAAGCAATGCCTTTGCTACTGCTATCGTCATCGCACTATCATCTGTAAATCTAGAGTCATATGCAAATAACTCGAAATCCTTTGACTTATGATTGTGCCACTCAAATCTCGAACCAACAATATCTCCTATTATCGCACCTAGCAAATTTTCACCTCACACTTTAATCTATCCATATCTTATCATCTATTTTTTCTAACCACATATTATAATCATCATATTTAAAAGAAATCAGTCCCGTATTATTATAGCATAGCGTCCTTGTCTTTCCTTTTTTGGTTGTTAATGTAATTTGATCTCCAGAAACCTCATATGTTCCTTCTGTGTCATCATCTTCTGAAGAAAATGCTTTTGGATCATTTGTATAAGTTCCATCATCATTGAATGTAACAATTCCCGTATATTTCTTCTCTGTATGGTTATCAAATAATTCACTTAGTGGTATTGTATTGTTTTCTTCATCTTTTACCTCATGATAAGTCCACTTTCCTATTATGTTTTTTCGTACGTAAACTTTGGTATATCCCTTTATTGCATTTTCATTAATTAAAATTAGCTCTTCTTTTTCATCTGCTTTCTTTTCTTCTTCCGTATCAGGCTTGCTTTCCGTATTGTATTTTATTACTACTGTGTCATTTTCTATCGTATATGTTCCTTTTTTACTCTCATCCCCCTCATATGAAACCTTTCCATCCATATAAAAAACATAGTAAGGAAGACTATCATATGATTCTCTTGGATTTTCTTTATCTTTGCGGTATATTCCATCTATTCCGTCAATTTTTGGTTTTCTAGGTATTGTTTCTGTTACACTTACATCATTTTTAATATTTCCACCATTTGAAAGATTTTTTTCGATTTCTAAATTATTCGAAAACATTAAATAACCTATCAAGATTCCTATACCAATTAAAACTGGTACCATAATTAACATCAATAAAATGATATTTCCTTCTTCTTTTTTCATTTGTTCCTCCTATCTTTATTCCGCCCATATCCTGTCATTATCTTTATCTAACCACACATAATAATCATCATATTTAAAGCATAATAGTCCGTAAGCACTATAGTATATTATCCTTGTCTTTCCAGTTTCGGATTTTAATATAATTTGATCTCCAGAGACCTCATATGTTCCCTCATAGTCTTTATCATTTTCTGAGGAAAAAGCTTGTGAACGATTTGTATATGTTCCATCAGGATTGAATGAAACGGTAGGTACAAATTTTTTCTCAGAAAGTGTACCAAACAATTCACTTAGTGGTATTGGATTATTATCTTTATCATATACATAACGATAAGTCCACCTTCCCATTATGAAATGTTCTACTGGAATTTTTGTATACCCTTCTATCATATCTTCATCAATTAGGACTAATTCTTCTTTTTCATTTGTTTTATTTTCTTTATCTGTACCAGGTACATTTACTGTATTAAATTTAATCTTAATTGTATCATTTTCTATAATATACGTTCCTTTTTTACTATAATCCCCTTCCTCACATGAAACATTTCCATCCAAATGGAACGAATAATTAGGACTATTATAACTTAATATATTTGAGATAAAATATCCTTCTATTCCGCCAATTTTTGAATTATTTTCTGATACACTTACACCAGTATCATCAATTGAAAGATTTGTTTCGGCTACCAAATTACCTGAAAAGGCAAAATAGCCTATTAATACTCCTATGCCAATTAAAACCGGTATCATAATTAGCATTAATAAATTTATTTTTCCATCTTCTTTTTTCATTTGTTTCTCCTATTATATTTTTTTAGCAAAAATAACTCTTCTTTTATCATCTGTATCGGCTCCTGTTTGAATAGATATTTCAACATTTCCACCTGTGTTTCTTAACATATAGGAAGCATCATCATCATTTATATCATGTATATCATAAACTTCATATGTATACTTTCTTCCACTTTGATCTTTAATAATAATCTTATCACCATTTTTTATTCTATTATTATTTTTGTATAGTCTAATTCCGTGTACAAATAAAGTAGTATTTCCATCTTCATTTAATCCTGGTCCATATGATATACAAAAGCCATTTTCCATTGAATGCTTAGTCACTGATTCTAAAACAACATCATTAACACCAGTATTTGGGATTTCAATTGTGCCTTTGACCTCATACCCCTCATAATATGTTTTTTCTGAGTCACTTGCTACGCTACTACTTGTAGTATTATTCAAGGTATTCGTATTGCTTGTATTATTAGCATTATTTTCTGAGCTATCACTTCTTACTAACCACAAATAATAATTACCATATCTATAGCATATCTGTCCTGAAGTATAATAGTCTAGAGTTTCTTTCTTTCCACTCTTAGCTTTTAATGTGATTTCGTTTCCAGAAATATCATATGTTCCTTCCGTATCATCTTCATTTTCTGAAGAAAAAGCTCCTACATAA
The DNA here is from genome assembly GCA_964470175.1 of uncultured Lachnospiraceae bacterium. Classification (GTDB taxonomy): domain Bacteria; phylum Bacillota; class Clostridia; order TANB77; family CAG-508; genus Scatovivens. Next base: position 19,904 of record CAYYBL010000012.1, read on the forward strand.
TTTGTATATGATCCGTCTTCATTAAATGTAATATCTCCTACACCATACTTTCCAGCAATACTTCCAAATGGGTTTGCTTGCTCATTATTTTCATCGTATGCCTCTTTAAAAATCCACTTTCCTACTAAATGTTTTTTTACATCAAATTTGATATATCCATCTATAGTATTTTCATCAATTAACTTTAGTTCTTCTTCTCCATCTGTTTTCTCTTCTCCGTCTGTACCAGGTCCTTCTATTGTGCTATATTTAATTTTTATTGTATTATTCTCTATCGTATAAGTTCCTTTGGTAATATAATTTCCCTCACATGAAACTGTTCCATCCAAATGGAACACATAATAAGAGCTATCATTTGGTCCTTCTATATCTGCAAAGAATACTCCTTCTATTCTGTCAATTTTTGAATTTTCGGTACTTTCCTCTGGTACTTCTGCTACACTTACATTGGTGCTACTATTTGGAAGATCACTTTCTGCTACTAAATTATTTGTAGATACATAATAGCCTACTAAGACTCCTACACCTATTAAAATTGGTACCATTACTAACATCAATAAATTTATTTTTCCTTCTTCTTTTTTCATTTGTTCCTCCCATTTTTCATCATATATTACTTATACCATAACGAAAATTAAAACTCAATAAATCAAAAAAATAAAAGGTTATTTCTAACCTTTTTAATTATTCTATAAAACCAGCGAGGGGCTGGCAATGCCACCCCCAAGCTTTATTACCGTTTACGACATACTGAGATAATCATCGCCAGAAAAAACAGACAAGTGCCCATTATTCCAACGACCAGGATGACTCCACACCAATGAATCCATACCACTGTGGAATCCACCATCAGAGCCACTCCAAAAATCAAAGCAATACCAATTGGGAATAAAAGCAGCCCTAATAAATCCTTTATCATGTATAACACCTCCTTCTGGGCTTGTTAACATAATTATACCATGTTTTGGGGATTTTTTCAAAAAGGAAATGATCTCTCTTCTATTTATACTTCTATTAGATCATTTATGAATATTATCTGTTTTACACTAAAAAAAATAGAAATCCAGTTCTTCGAACTGGATTCTTCACTACCATTTATCATATAAATCTTTTACAATTATCTATCTTCATCTATATTTTCTTTATCATTTACTATTCCTACTAATACTCTTTCTGCATTCTTTGCCATTTTATGAGGCAAACCTCCTGGTATCCTTACTACATCTCCTTTTTCTACACTTTCAGGTTCCCATTCAAAATCTTCATAATCTATATCCAATTGAGCTAATTCTCTTGGAGTGAAAGGAATTTTTATATTACCTTCCTTAGTATGAAAAATTGCATTTCCTTTTTTATCATATTCACTTGATTTAGAAGTTAATATTTCTATTAGTCGAACATTTCTTTTATCAAATACTTCTTTATCCTCTGGTGAATTTTCAACATACTTTAATATTCTTCTTTTGCCAGAAAATGCATAAACATATTTCTTTTTCTCTTCGGCTAATTGATCAGGTATTTCAATAATTCCTTCTTCTTCCAATATAGCTAGTGATTTTGGAATGGCTTTAACTTTATATAAAATATCAATTTCATCAGAATTTGCATATTTAACATCTGTACAATATGCAATATCTATTAAAAGATATTCTGGATTGACTTGTCTTAAGGTTTCCTCAATGATCTTTCTTTTTTCTTCTAATTTTCTATTTTTTTCTTGTCCCATATAAAAACCTCTCTTTCACTTTTTATTATAAATACAAAAAAGCTATTATATGCTTTTTACATATAATAGCTTCTGGCTATTCTGTTTATGAATGTAAACTCGCTATATATGTCTTAAGCATATATAACAAGTCTCATTATTTAAAGCAAAACCAGACTCTCGTCGGTTGTTGATTTTGCTATATAACCTAGGTTATACCAATTACTCCCTCGTTACATTTTCAATTATAACATGGTAAATCAATTATGTCAACTATGTTGCGAAAAATTCTTAAAATTCTGATATGCTATGCTGATTGTACTATATATAATGCAATCATATATACTAAAATATAATATATTGTACCAATAATGCCAAATATAATAGTCTTGTTTCTTATTTTTTTATATTTTTTTATATTTTTTTGTATTATCGTCATTTTTTTCAATAACATTAAATGCTAATTTATTTTTTATAATAATATAATCCGCTAAATAATTACCAAATACTATCTGTGGTATAATTTATATTGTTCCATGTAATTTTGCTCTCCTTCTATTTAATATCACTAAAAAAAGCTCATCAAATGAGCCTTCTTTGGTACCGATGGTGGGACTCCCCTTCGGACCGCGTCAGTAAAACAGTCCACTGGACTGTTTTAGCCTGCGTTCAGCCTGGCTTTAACCAGTCTGAACTTGGCAGCTTCCTTTTCGAGCCCCACCCTATAATAAACATAAAAGCAATATGGAATAAATCCATATTGCTTTTTATGGTACCGATGGTGGGACTCCCCTTCGGGCCGCGTCAGTAAAACAGTCCACTGGACTGTTTTATCCTGCGTCCATCCTGGCTTTAACCAGGCTGGACTTGGCAACTTCCTTTTCGAGCCCCACCCTATAATAAACATAAAAGCAATATGGAATAAATCCATATTGCTTTTTATGGTACCGATGGTGGGACTCGAACCCACAAGGTTTCCCGCCAGATTTTGAGTCTGGTGCGTCTACCAGTTCCGCCACATCGGCATATAAATTACTAGATTATATTAGCATATTTTTTCATAGTTGTCTAGTAATTTTATATAATAAATCAATCTGTTTTCAATTCCTTTAATATCTGATTTTTAGCTAGTTTCATCTGTTTTTCCATTGCGACATAAATTCCAGCAAGCTCATTTTCTTTGCTTTCAATCTTCTTAAGTAGATAATTTATATAATTTATATAAGAATCATTAAACTCTTTATATTTTCTTCTTCCTACAAAAATATTTCTTATTCTTTTTGCAAAGTTAAACCAAAAACTATTTGCATCTATTGCAATTAAAGCTTTATTTTTATCTATAAATATTTTATCAAATGATTTTTCCATATCATCTATAAGCCAATCAATCCTTGCATCACACTCATTAATTATTACTTCAAAATTAATTTTAGACTGAAGTTGAGATTCTATATTTTGATATAAATTATTTTTATACTCTTCATTATCTGCATTCTTTTCATCATTGTAATTTTGTGAGAAATATATCACATTCCCAACAAGAATCTTTTGATTATTAAGTGCGCTCTGCTTAACCTTAATAAAATTAGTAAATGTAGTATCGTAAATATACATAAGCTTGTTAAGAAGTACTGTATATAAATTCATGTTTACTTCAATATTTTGTAGCATTTTTGATACGCTTTGATTATAAAACTTTGCAGTACTTTCAAGATACTCTCTTTCATTCTTTTGTTTTTCATCTTTTTTATTGTTTTTTCTAGCTTGGTAAATAGCAAGTTCAAGAAAAACTTGCTCCTTTTCAGATTTATTTAATTTATCTAGATTATCATCTATTCTCTCAAATATTTTCATTCGTATTTTTCCTTAATCATCATTTTCTTCGTATGCTTCTTGATTGTTGTTTTCTTTAAAATCATTTTGGTCAACCATATAGTTATTGCCCGCTGTAAAAAGTGGTGTGATTAAATCATCACAAACCTTTTGAGTAACTGTAAATCCAGTATTTACAATGTCATTTATATTCTTAATGATTTCCTCACTATTTTTATTATTAAAGTTCTTTTCCCATTCCGATTTTATTTTTATCTTTCCTATATTATTTAGAGAAATATTGGAAATACTAATATTTGATGCAATTTTCTTGTCATTTATCATATTTTCTGTTTCTATTTTCTCAGAATTAGTCAGTACATCAATATAATCTTTATTTGACTTTACTAAATAATATTTAGTAGTGTCCTTTGACCAATGGTTTATTCTTCTTTTTATTAACTTTCCATTTTTATCTTTTTCAACTTCGTACATTTTCTCTTTTTCCCTAGTTTTTAACATCTTTATTTATTAAATCTATAAGTAATTTATCTTGCATATCAATAAGCTTTTTTCTTTCTTCACTTTTTATCTGTGAATATCTTTCAAGATTTTCAAGTGGAAGTTTTTCAATGTCTATTGGTATGCCATCAATTTCTACAAATCCAAATTTAGATACCATATCTTTTCTTCTTTCTACATAATTTCATTTTTAAAACTTGTTCCGTTTTCAAACTTTGGCAAATTAAAAATATCAAGTATAGTAGCTGAAATATCACTATATGTGCTTCTTATACCTAAATCAACATTTTGTTTAAAAGATTTTCCATATACAACAATAGGCACATATTCTCTTGAATGGTCTGTACTTGGGGTACTTGGATCATTTCCATGGTCAGCTGTAAGTATAAGCATATCATTTTCTCTAAGTTCATTCATTATCTCAGGAAGCTTTCTGTCAAATTCTTCCAAGGCCCTAGCATATCCTTCAATATTATTTCTATGTCCATAAAGCATGTCAAAATCTACAAGATTTGTGAATATCATTTCATCATGTCCCTGCTTTATCTCAGCAATTGTCTTATCAATGCCATCAGCGTTTCCTTCTGTATGGATACTTCTATCTATCCCTCTACCTGTAAACAAATCATTTATTTTTCCGATTGCAACAACCTTTTTTCCATTTTCTTTAAATACATCAAGCATAGTTTTGCCAAAATCAGTTGCTTCAAAATCTTTTCTATTGTATGTCCTTGCGAAGTTTTCGGCACATGTCCCTACAAAAGGTCTTGCAATTACTGTACCTATACCATAATTATCATTATCTATTACTTCTCTTGCTATTTCACATAGCCTATAAAGCTCATTTACTGGCATCATATCCTCATGTGCTGCTATCTGAAGTACGCTATCTGCAGAAGTATATATAATTGGCTTTTCTGTCCTAATACTTTCTTCGCCGTACTCTCTTAAAAAGTCTGTCCCAGAGCCTTTTTTATTACAAATAAAACCTTTTATTCCACTTCTCTCAATGATTTTGTTTAACAAGTCATCTGGAAATCCATCGTAATAGGTTTTAAATGGCACATCCTTTATATATCCTGCTATCTCCCAATGACCAACTGGACTATTTTTTCCCTTTGTCATTTCAGCTGCTTTTCCATAAATGCCTATTGGGCTTTCTTCTTTATTTTCTATCCCAATTCCTTGTATATTGTATAGTCCAAGTTTTTTCATATTTGGAAGTGAAAGCACAGCATTATCATAAATACCTTTTAAGGTATTGCTTCCTACATCACCATATTCATCAGCATCTGGAGTTTCTCCCACTCCAAAACTATCCAATACGATTATGATTACTCTATCTATCAAAATATATCTCCCTTATTTAGTTTTCTTAATGTCTACATCATATTCATACACAAATACATCTTTTGCTTTTGGAAGTATGAGATTGTTGCTTTCAGTAAAGTAATTGTTTGTTCTAAATTTTGTTTTGTTTATCTGTGTAAATTCCAATCTCTTGCAATCTATAAGTACACTTGTAGATACATCCATTCCAAGAGGCAATGTCTGATTTGAATTATCGAAAAATATGATATTTGAATAGTATAGCATTGGTAAATCTTCTTTGAAATTTAGTTTTATAAGATTTAGTGCACCTTCACCATCATCATCAAATTCATTCAAAGCATTTTCAACACTTAGATTAAATATGTCAAAATAATTCTCGTTTATCTCCTCTGTGATTTGACATAGCTTAAATAGCTTGAAATCATATTCAGCTCTACCCTTTGGTATAGCTCCATCCAAATAGTTCGTAAGAATCTGAACTTTTTCTGTAAAATCAAAAACATCTATTTTTTGATTTACATTTAGCACTCTATATAAATTCTTTTCATTCTCTCTATGACTCTTACTTCCAATGTATTTTACTTTTCTATTGTCATCAGTGACATTTCCAAAAATATCAAATGATTCATTATCTAAGTGATATTTACTACTATTGTATTTCTCTATAAGATCAGAAAGACAGTTTTCAATAGCCATCTGGTCCATATTTCCATCACGAAGTAGATTCATGATAGGTAATACTTCTGACTTTGCTACAAACAAACTATCCATTTCTTCTCTAGATAATTTCTTTCTTTGCATCTGATCTACTTTTTGACCAAGTGACTCTAAATCATACTCAATGTTGAAGCTCTTTTTCAAGCCACTAGACATTTCATTATTTTTATTTTCATCTCCCATTTCAAGAGAAAGTTTTTCGTCTTTATTTGCATACTTCCAAAAATCAAAAATACTTCTTCTATGTTTGTCTATCTCCTCTATGTATAGTGATGCATTTTTAACTTTTGATGAAATATTTTCAAGAAGTAATTTCTTCGCTTTTAAATCTTGAAATAAGTCTTGGTATATTTTTTCGCCCTTTTCTAGACAAGTGTATATATATACCAAATCTTCTATTGTATAAAAATTTTTTTCTTTAAAGTCAACTTCTATTGTTTTATTGTCTATAAACTTATCTTTATTTGCATCAACAAAATCTTCAACTTCTTTTTCGATTTTTTTCTTTGTCTTTTCTTCTTTTTCAGAAGGTTTCTTTTTTGGTTTGAAGAAATACTTTACTTTACCAAAAAATGTCTTTTTGTATTCTAGATATGTAGATATCTCTCTTTGTTTTGCTAAATAGTCTTCTTCATTTTTTCTGACAGCAATCTTAACATTTCCAAGTTCTTTTTCTACTGTTGTAATTCTCTCATTTTGAAGGTCTATTTCTTGCTTTGCACTTTCTACTTCATTTTTTATAAATTCTGTAAGCATATCATAAGTAAGTCTTACCTGTCCTAGATAAAGCTCCAAGCTATTGTTGCTATCTATCTTTGTATCAAATTTAAAATGATCTTTTACTTCTGTTTGCATGATAAATAACGCTTTAAGTAATTTATAAAACTTTAAAGCCTCTTCTTTATTTGAAAGCACAATCTTATACGTACTCTTTACATCATCGTATACAAAGGTATCTCCAACGATTTGTGTAGTAAGGCAACCATCGCTATCAAAAACATCAAAAACAAGAGCCCAATTTTTAGTAAATAGCCACAAGTAATTTTCTATATCTATAATCTCATCTCTACTTAAATAATTCTCTGTGTAACTTACACTATTTATCGGAACATATATGCATGGAACTTCTTTTGATTTATTTTTTATAAAATCAATTTTTTTCTTTAAAAGATAAAAGAACTCCGCATATGTTTCTTCTTTTGTACAAACAAGCATAAAATACCTATCTGTACTATCAGAATAATAGATCTGCCACATGTGGTCTTTTTGATATGTAACTCTAAAAGGTTCGTTTCTTTCCAACTCATTTTGTACACTAGCTACATTTTCAATCTCTGGTATAGTAACTTTATTTAACATTTTTAAAAAAAGCGTGTATCTTTCAAGATCATCTTCTTCCTGGGATGGCACAATATATTTAAATAAAGGAAGAGCTTTATTGTATTTGTCCTTCAATGGATCAGATCTTAGACATGGTGTAAATAATATATCAATTTTGTTGATTGGAACATGCTTAAAAACTCTATGGTCCTTATCATTATTTAATCTAGAAATAGTATAATTTAAAGGCTCATATGATATAAGTTCATCTTGAATTTTGTCTAAGTCTAAATCCAAATATTTTAATTTTTTCTTCAAATCTCCTTTTACTACGCTATCCACCTTAATTTCACTCCCAATTTTTATCCATTATTTACGAAATAAAAAACTAATAATGCTCCGATAACTAAAAGCATAAACGCAAATAATAATCTCATATCTAATTCTATTTGAATGTTATCATTTTCTTTTTTCTTCTTTTTATCTTCTTCGCTTTTCAAATCTTCATCATGTATAATCTTTTCTGTAGGACTTTCTCCCATTTCATAAGCAAACTGATCAGGTTTTGTTCTGTCCTTAATTTTTATTTCTATCTGATATCTATCATATAAAAATCTCACAAGTAGCACGCCTATAACTAATACAATAATTACAAGTACAATTATGAATCTTATCAGTGCCTTATTTAGATCTTCCAAATCTTCATAACTCCTACTATGGCTAGTTCTAGCAGTATTTCTACTAGGATAATCTCCTCCTGGTCCAATTACATCAGCATAGCAATATGATGTAGTAAAATTTTTCAAATAAATAGATGATAACATCATTAAACTTAAAACTACAAATAATAAAAATACAATTTTCTTAACTTTTTTCATTTTTATCCTCCGTACGTGTATTAATTAAACTTTTCTACATCCTTTAGTATAACATCATGTGCTCCGCCTTCTTTTATACTAACATTTGAAACAAGAGTAAGTCTTGCTTTTTCATGAAATTCTTTTAAAGTGGTTGATCCACAATTGCACATTGTAGATTTTATCTTTAAAGTAGTAATACCTACGTTGTCTTTAAGTCTTCCTGCATATGGTATATATGAGTCAACTCCTTCTTCAAATGAAAGCTTATCTTTAGCTTTTCCGCCCATATCATACCTTTGCCAATTTCTTGCTCTGTTTGATCCTTCTCCCCAATACTCTTTGTATATGGTACCATTTCTTTTTATTGTTCTTGATGGGCTTTCATCAAATCTTGCAAAATATCTTCCCATCATTACAAAGTCTGCACCAAGTGCTAAAGCGATGGTTATATGATGATCATGAACAATACCTCCATCAGAGCATATTGGTATATATATTCCTGTCTTATCATAATATTCATTACGTGCTTTTACTACATCTATAAGAGCTGAAGCTTGGCCTCTACCAATACCTTTTGTCTCTCTGGTGATACATATAGAGCCTCCTCCAACTCCAACTTTTATAAAGTCAGCTCCTGCTTTTGCTAAATATTCAAATCCTTCTCTATCTACTACATTACCTGCACCGATTTTTACATTATCGCCATATTTTTCTCTGACCCAATCAATAGTATTTTTTTGCCATACAGAAAATCCATCTGATGAATCCATGCAAAGTACATCTACTCCTGCATCTACAAGTGCTGGTATCCTTTCTTTGTAATCTCTTGTATTTATACCAGCTCCCACAACAAAGCTTTTGTTTTCATCCAAAAGTGAATCTGGATTGTCTTTATCTTGTTCGTAGTCTTTTCTAAATACAAGTGAATCAAGATTTCCATCATCATCAAGTATAGGAAGACAGCTTATCTTCTTATCCCATATGATATCATTTGCATCATGAAGTGATATTCCTTTTTTTGCATATACTATTTTCTCTTTTGGTATCATGTATTTGCTTGCAACTTCATCTAAGCTTACTCTTGAAAGTCTATAATCTTTATCTGTAAGAAGACCTATAAATTTTCCATTTGAAGTTCCATCTTCTGTAACCATTACGGTAGAATGGCCAGTCTCTTCAATAAGGTCAAGTAATTCTCCTATTGTAGTTTTTTCGGTAATATTCGCATCACTTACAACATATCCCGCCTTGTATTTTTTAACATTTCTAACCATTTGCGCTTGCGACTCGATAGTCTGGGCTCCATAGATAAATGAAAGTCCACCTTCTCTCGCTAAGCTAATTGCCATTTTTTCTCCAGATACAGATTGCATGATAGCTGAAGTCATTGGAATATTAAGACTTAATTTTGCTTCTTCACCTTTTTTAAATTTTACAAGAGGAGCTTTCAAAGAAACATTTTCTGGCACACATCTTTCATCTGTGAGATTTGGTAATAACAAGAATTCGTTAAAAGTTCTTGAAACATCTTCTAAAATCTTCGCCATTTAAAATACTCTTTTCTTTGATATATTTAGATTTTTAGGCACATCTATAAACCATTTTTACAGAGAATATTATATATTAAAAATGATATAAAATCAATTTATTTATGAACCAAATTACATCCCACTCAAAAAAGAAATGGAATCATCTTGTATTTAACTTTTTTCTCATATTCCGTGTAGCCATTTAATTCTTTTTCTAATACTTCTTCTTCATTTTTTATTCTTTTGCCTATAATGATAGGATAAACCAAGAAAATTATGAAAGAGAATAAAGAGCCTAAAACTAGTGGCATAGATAAGAATAATATTATCGTTGCTGCATACATAGGATGCCTTACTATTCCATATAATCCTGTATCAATTACTTTTTGATCTTTCTGGACCTCAATAGTACGAGACAAATACTGATTTTCTCTTAAAACTTCTCCATATAAAATATATGAAATTACAAATAAAATTGAAGATATGACTACCACGTAATTTGGAAGTATCATCCACTTATATCTGTAATTTAGCCCTGCGACCACAAATCCTGCAATAAACATGAGTCCACTAAAAAGTAAAACCCATTTTTGTTCAGTCTCTTTTTCTTTTGCATTTAGTCTTTTTCTTAGTAATTCTGGATTTTTTATCATTAAAATAATTCCTACTACAAACATAGGAATAAATAATAGTCCCATAAATAGCCATCCATTCCAATACTCAAATGATTTTGCTGGAACAAATAGCAAAGCCCCAACAATGATTATCCCAAGCAAAATCTTTGTAATTGCCTGTATAAATAATTTCATATTCGTATACTCTCCTATTTCTTTTGAATTAAAAGATGATAATGATATGACTCTTCTACATTACCTTTTCTTTCAAAATAATCTATTTCTTGATGTATATTAATTATATTAAAACAACTAAACAGTTCTTTTGCCAAACGATAATCCACATAAAAATGCGGTATTTTATATTCTGGCCCTTCTTCCATTCTTAATTTTGTATTTTCATCAACAAATGGCCAATCTGTTTGTTTAAATCCCCATGTATCCTTTGAGCCTAATGTCAAATAGCACTCTCCAGAATCTTTCATTACTCTATCTAGTTCTTTTACGATTTGTTTCATTCCTTCTGTATCCGTGTGAGAGATCACATTTCTGCAGTAGATACAATCAAATGTATTATCATCGTATGGTAATTTAAGCATATCTCCTACTTTATAATCAAATAGTAAATTTTCTTTTTCAGCCCAGTCTTTTGTCCTTCTAATGGCTTCTTCACTAATATCAAAACAGCTGACTTCAAAACCATTCTTTCCAAATAGTATTGAGTGCCTGCCTAGTCCACATCCCAAATCAAGAAAGGTATTTTTGTCTTGTGATTTCCATCTGTTTAGCAAATAATATGACTCAATACTTGGATTTTTCCATACTTCTTCTTGTTCTTCCTTAACAATTTTCCAATTCCATCCTTTTGATTCTACCATAGTTATTACCTCCCTATAGTTTTTATCTTACAGAAAAATTTTTTCAATATACATACTTGTATATCATAAAGAACGCACTTTTTAAATAGTAAACACTCAAATATTTGAGTCATTGACTAGAATTTTTCGTTATGATAAAATTTCTATGGATATTTATATTGAAAAATAAAGAGGTAAACCAAAAATGAAAAAGAAAAAGATTTATAAAATAGTGTTGATTGTTCTTATTATAGCTATTCTTTGTTGGATTATAGCTAGTACTTATTCTAAGTATATAACAAGTAAATCGATTATTACCAAGGCATTTATTTCAAAATGGAATATACAAGTAAATAACCAAAATATAACGGAAAATGAAGACTTTACTTCTGTTGTAGCTCTTAATTTGGATTCATCACAACAC